>JAEENR010000138.1 GCA_016283885.1 Verrucomicrobiota bacterium | reverse complement strand
TTCTTGACATTTTCAAGCATAAAAGCCTTCGGCCGTTTAGCTTTAATAATACGGCACACATCAAAAAAAAGAGTACCTTGAGTCTTATCTTCAAAACCAGTTGCATGTCCCAAGCTTTGCTTCTTGGATACCCCGGCTATACTAAATGGCTGACAAGGAAACCCAGCCACTATAATATCATGATCAGGAATCATCCGTGCATCTACTTTTGTTATATCACCATCCGGCTGTTCTCCAAAGTTGGCAAAATATGTCTGCTGACAGTATTTATTCCATTCGTTTGAATAGACACAATCGCCTCCTTGACGTTCATATGCAATACGCATACCACCAATTCCAGCAAACAGGTCAATAAAGGTGAACTTTGCCTCTTTGCCTTCAGCCAACTGTGTATGATTACTCAATAGCTGCATTATGGAACTTGAAATCACATCCTGGACAGACTGTCCAGATGTATTCGTGTATTTAGAAAGAGCCTTAAAAAGGGTATCTTCCAGTCGAATATGGAGCTGTTTTGCCATATGATCACCTCTAGTGATATTTTTGGTATAAAACCACGTCCCACATTGTATTATTTTAATGTTTGAAAGTCAATATATCTGGGATCAATTTGGTATATTTTAATTCCCAGATACTAGCAGACGATTGAAAATGATATTTCATTTCTAACTGTTCCTCGTCTAGACTAAAATACACTGGGAACAAAGATCTTATAGATTATTCTGGGGGTAAATGAAAAAAAAGTTTATAACGGAAAAGTCAGTCTTAAAACCAGGTTTGTGCTTGGATAGAGTTTGTGTTTTTCACTGATCCGCAGATCCTGCACCCAGAAGATTTCCCCTTTTTGATCTTCAGCCAGCCAGAGCTGATGACGGCGATTCTTTAAAACCTTTTGATTTATAAATATATCCTGTAATTTTTGAGAATGCCCCATCCCTATCGGCTGAAAATGATCTCCCTCGCGCCAATGACGAAACACGATCGTCGAACCTGTCGCGGAGAAATCAAAAAATTCCTGTTCCCTCGGTTTATCGTGAAGCTTACCCATCCTCCCACGTGGGAGGACTTCACAGCGTACTGAAACTTTTTCAACACCGTTTCCAGGCAGTTCTACTTCCCGAACATCGCCCGGCTCCAAACACACGAGCACCTGAGTTTCATCCCAGAAAGCTGGAATCTTTCGCTGAATTAGCTCATCGGAAGATACTTTTCGATAAAGATCTACACCTTGACAGCTATGGAGCGTCTCCGGATTTTTGACCAGAAAATCCACAGACTCATAAGACGGCATCAATCCCAAACGGATCAATTCTCTGCCTACAGCACGCCGCCGCAATGCCGGATGCCAAGTTTCAAAATCAGTGTGTAGCTTCTTCTGGAGTTCAAGTTCCTGCTCCAAAAAATCCGACTCCAGTCCGATGATCTCCATCGTTCGGGAAAGAGTACGGCACACACCGGGCTGGATCTCCTCCAAAAGCGGAAGAAGCGAATGACGTATCTGGTTCCGGCGCGCGTCTTGCTTGGAATTAGAGGAATCCTCTACCCACGATAAATTTTCAGAGTGAAGAAAGTCTGTCAGCTCCCGATGAGTACAGTTCAAGAACGGACGAATGATCCGAATATCTTGCTGATTTGAAAAAGGAAACTCGCTGATAGCCTGCATTCCCCGGAGACCTTCCAGAGACGTACCTCTCAGCAGTCTCAGGAAGAAAAGCTCCACCTGATCTCCGCCATGGTGTCCCATAAAAATAAAAGAAGCACCTAAACGTTGAAGTTGTTCACTGAAAAAATGATACCGGCATTCCCTGGCCTGCATCTCTACAGACAGTCCTGATTCTTTGGCAGATACCGCGACATCCTTTTCCCCAACGACACAATCCACTCCCCATTCTTTGGAAATACGTCGGACAAATTCCTCATCCCGACCACTTTCCTCACCACGCAAGTGATGATTAAAATGGAGGACTTTCAAACAATGACGCTTTTCGGCTGGATATAATCCGCATAATACCCTCAATAGGGCAACCGAATCCGCTCCGCCGGACACTGCGACACAGATGGTCTTTTCTTCCCCTGTTGACCATAACAGAGACAGAACCCGTCGGCATTCCCTAACACAAAAATGTCGCTCAAACTTATGTGCGGCCGCATCCATAGCGCAAACAACCTCCTAACGTGAAACCGGAGCCACATCCGCCATCAGAAGAAAATCATTTCCTATCGGCATCCACTCCGGGTTTTGGATCAACGGCGTTTCCGATAAATATTTTACCCCTTTTCCGGAAACACTGGAAAGCGCGCGTTCTCCTCCAATGATCCTGGGCGCGTAATAAAAATGGATACGATGAACAAATCCCTGTCTGAGAAAAGAATCCGCAACTGTCGCACCACCTTCTACCAGCAAATGAGTAACCGATTCGTTTCCCAGTTTCTCCAACAAACAGGAAATCCGTGGATGCCCATCCGGGTCTGGCGGCAACTGCCACACTTCCACATTTCGACGCAAAGCCCGCACTCGATCCGCCAGAGCGCTTTCCGAAACAACGATTGTTGTCAGAGAACACCACTCGTCAGATACAACCTTGGCAGTCAACGGAGTCCGAGCCTGCGAGTCCAATACAATACGCCGAAGACGTTTCCCCTCATATCCCGGCAAACGAACCGTCAGAGCGCAATCATCTGCCAAAACGGTGCGAACTCCCACTAGTATCGCGTCCACCTGTGCACGAAACTCCATCGCGTGTTTACGTGAGGCTTCACCGGTAACCCATTGAGATTCTCCCTCAGCCGTGGCGATCTTCCCGTCCAAGGACATCGCGCTTTTCAAAGTTATAAACGGTGTGCGTTTCACAATCCAATGATTAAAAGCCCTGTTCAATTTGCATGATTCTTCGGATAAAACACCACTGACCACCTCTACACCCGCCTGACGAAGCAGATCCAATCCCCGTCCCTGATGAGCCGGATTGGGATCAGTCGCCGCGCAGACAACACGCGAGATCCCGGCTTTCAAAATTGCCTCAACACATGGACCTGTTCTTCCCGTTGTGGAACAAGGTTCCAATGTTACATAAAGAGTGGCACCCCGGATGGAGTTTCCCCGTGCAGCTGCGTCTGCAATGGCATTCACCTCCGCATGTGCTTCACCCGCACGATGATGCCAGCCCTCACCCAGCAGTTGACCGGATTTGTCCACCAGAACAGCGCCCACCATTGGATTGGGAGAAGTATGTCCACGTCCTCTAGCCGCCAGATCCAGAGCTCTGCGCATCCATTGAATATCACTCTTTTCCACGCTAACCATCAATCAGCTTCAATATCTGTTCAGCGGCGCGCTTGCAAGCTCCCTCACCGCCTAAAGTTGCAAGCATCCGCCGCAAATCCGACTGAACGCATCCCCGAACCTCGGCATTTTTCAGAAAACGCAAGGTCGCTTCACATAAATTCCACGGAGTCGCGTCCCTCTGGATAAATTCGGGATAGACTTCTTTATTATTCAAAAGCAGATTGGGCATCCCGATATATTCTACCTTGATGAACAGCCGTCCCAGTATTTCTGTAAAAAGTGAAGTCTTGTAAAGAATAGCTGTTGGCACCTGGAAATAGGCACATTCCATCGTTACCGTTCCGCTGGAAGCAATAGCGCTGTCGGCCCAAAGCAAAGACTCCGCCAGCTTTTTCGGCAGGATTTCCAGCGAAACCTGATCCAGCACATCCGCCAAAGAATTTTTTATATAGGGGATCAGCCTCTCCTGAGGGACGACCAGACGAAACTCCGCTTTCACCTGTTTGGTAATCAAAGCTATCGCCTTGCCTAATACCGGTAAATGACGATTTAGCTCCTTCTCGCGGCTTCCCGGCAGAAGCAACACATGGTAAGGTTCAGACGGCTGACGCATTCCCACCTGCGACGCGTATTCCTTGTAGCGATCCATCAGTGGATGCCCCACATACTCCACACGTAGTTGAGGCGCCCGTTTGGCGTACCACGTTTTTTCAAAGGGGAAAATGCTTAAAACCATATCCATATCTCTGGCTATCTGATGAATGCGGCTTTCATGCCATGCCCATATTTGCGGAGAAATAAATTGAACGACCTTGGGATCCCAGCCGTAATCAGGATGCTTGCGTACCCATTTTTTCAATGCTTTCGCAAATCTCAGATTGAATCCGGGATAATCCACCAGAATGACCACATCCGGCCGTCTCTCTCTGGCCAGATCCAAGAGTTTTAAGAAAAAACCTTTCAGCGTGTTGAAATGCTTTAGGACTTCAATGATCCCCACGACGGCATGACGCGTCAAGTCGATCGCTATTTCTGCACCAGCGTTTTTCAAACGCTCGCCCCCTGCACCAAACGCATCCACAGGGCACCCCGTCTGGCTCAGCAAAGATCGAAGTCCCAGCAGAAGCTCCGCAGCCAAACCATCACCGCTGGCCTCGCCGGCAAGAAACATCACTGAAAGTTTGTCTTTCATCGTTTCAGTTCTTTACTCATCTTCTCTTTGATTTGACGAGTGATCTCAAAGGCCAGATCCAAAGCCCTGCACGCAAATTCTCCAGTCACGACCGGGGCATGATGTGTTTTGACACAATCCACAAAACTGGTCAGCTCCAGCTTGAGCGGTTCTTCTTTCTCGATAGGAGCCGGTTCTCTTACGATCCTTTTTCCTCTGAATTCGCTAACGATGGCACTGTTGCTTAAAACAGGTGTCGCCGCAGCCAAAAGTTTCTTGAAGATATTGGATTCTTTTTCATCTTCACGAGCCATGCGGTAGATGTATCCTTTTTGCTCTTTATAATCGAGAGAAATATAACAAGGAGTCGCACCGCCGCTAAAAACACGAATCTTCCTCATTCGATCCGGACTGACACGACTGGCCGTCATATTCGCCACACAGCCGTTGGCAAAATTCAAACGGGCATTGACAATATCCTCTGAGTCGCTCAATACCGGTATCCCCACCGCGTCCACATGGATCACGGGAGACTTTACAAAAGCCAGCACTGCGTCCAAATCATGGATCAGCAGATCCAATGCCACCCCGATATCCGTGCTGCGTGCGGGATATGGACTCAGGCGATGTGTTTCGATAAAACGGGGATCTGTAGCCGCTTTTTGGAGGAATCCGAATACGGGATTGAAACGCTCCACATGTCCAACCTGGAGCACACAATTCTGTTCCCCGGCAAGACGAGCCAGTTCATAAGCCTGGTCGGCATGGTCACACATCGGTTTTTCCACCAGCACGTGTTTATGCTGCATCAACAACTGCTTGGCCAGGTCATGATGTGTCACCGTAGGCGTGACAATGCTCACCGCGTCACAATGCTGAACAAGGTCATCCACACTGCAGAATACAGGCACACCATCCAAACTTTCACTCACCATTTTGGCGGAATCCGTCACTACATCATAAATACCGGAAAATTCCACCTGTCCGGCCTTAGCCAATTCGGAATAGATCCGCGCGTGATGTCTTCCCAATGAACCTGTACCCAGTACACCTACTCTTAATTTTGACTCCATAAAATTCAATTTTCTATAACTTATCGTCTTCTGAGCGACTCTGCTGCCATTTTTTAAACTTCAAAAATGCTCGTCCGGCTCCTCGTCCCAACGCCGCACCGATCTGGGTCGAGTCAGGTCGACCCGCTTTTTCATATACGTGATCAGCGTAAGCCTGTGTTTTTTCTATTTTCTCCTTAACCATTGTCGCTTTTCCATAAATGCTTTTTCCCCTTCGGCAAAGGGTATAAATCTTCATTCCCAAGCTGACAATTTTCAAGAGAGGCATTTGTTTTAAAATAAGTTCTTATTCCACGTTTTGAACTTGTTCTCGGAATTTTTCCAACTCCGTCTTGAACTCCACCACACAACTGGCAATCACTCCGTCATTGGCCTTAGAGCCGATCGTATTGATCTCGCGACCCATTTCCTGAGCCAGAAAATCCAACATTCTTCCCACCGGCTTATCACATTTGGTTGCATGATCAAACTGTGAAAAATGACTCTTCAACCGTGTGATCTCCTCAGTGATGTCACTGCGATCCACAAAGATCACCACTTCCTGAATAACTCTGGGATCATCCGGATGGATGTTCGTAATACCAGACTGCTGGATTCGTTTCAGGAAAATCTCCTTATATTTTCCAGGCAGACCTTTGCTTTCTTTTTCTATTTTTTTGAGGATCTTTTTCAGTCCTTCCACGCGTTTGACCAGATCTTTTGTCAGATTCTTTCCTTCACGTTCCCGCATCGCGATCAGTTCACTCATTGCTTTTTTCAGAGTGGCACGCACTTGTGGCCAAACTTTCTCAGGTGTCAGAGAGGATGTTTTGCTTTCCATCACACCGGGGACATCGAGAAGCTTCTCCAAGCTGATTTCTCCCGGCAAACCTAGTTTTTTGCCCAGGATACGTATTTCTTTGATATAATCAGCAGCAATCTTTTCATTGAAACTCATTGTAGGGGTACCCTCCTCAACTTGGATACCCACACGCACGGTAAGCCGTCCGCGAGAAATACAACTGTTGCAATCTTCCCGTATCAAGGGTTCCAGAGAATCAAAATCCCTAGGCAGACTAATGAATACTTCGCCCTGTTTACGATTCAAAGAGCTCACATCCACTGTCACCTTTATTCCAGCTTTGGAAACGTATGCGCCTCCATATCCAGTCATAGACTTCATGGCCTGAGTACTATGAACTTTTTTTTACCAAACAGCCAGCTCAAAATCGCTTCCCTTCCAACTTGACTTTCTGTCACTTATCCCTTTCAATAAAGCCATGTCTGTAACGATTGGAAATGACAACCGTTTCGCGAGGGTAACCCCTACCCACGTGGAAACACCAGCTTCCTCCCTTAAAGCGAATATTCGCGACACCGGAGATGTCCTTGAAGCATACCTGGGGAAAGACCCTTTTTTCACATACAATTATAAAAACGCGGCAAAACCTTATCTCTATCCTGTTTATGGACCGGACAGCCAGCTCATGGTTCGCAATTTCCCCATGAAAGACCTTAAAGATGAAGAACATGACCATCCCCATCAGAAGGCTTTCTGGTTCACGCATGGAGCTGTCAATGGCGTGGATTACTGGACTGAGGGAGAACAAAAAGGAAGAATCGTTCATCAGAACTTTTCCAAGATCAAATGCTCCGGCAATACCGGCATCATTGCCTCTCACAATTACTGGATCAAGCCGGATAGAAAAAACGTTCAATTAAAGGATGAAAGAGCAATCCGTTTCTTTGGAACGGAACAAAAACGCTATCTTGATCTTTATGTACGGCTCACGGCTATCGCTGCTGATGCTGTTCTTGGCGATACCAAGGAAGGAACTTTTGGTATCCGTCTGGCGGAAACCATGCGTGTTAAAGGTGGTTTGAATAAGGGACATATCATCAACGCTGATGGACTCAAAGACAATGAAACTTGGGGCAAAAGATCTTTCTGGGTAGATTATTACGGTCCCGTAAACGATCAAATCATGGGTCTCGCGATCTTCGATCACCCCCAAAATCCGCGATATCCGACCTGGTGGCATGTCCGTGATTACGGTTTATTCGCCGCCAATCCCTTTGGTATTCATGATTTTGAACCTAAAACTGCCACAGGCGAAAAAACTCCAATCGATGCCGGTAAACTGGTTTTGAAACAAGATGAAAGCATTGTCTTCCAATATCGTGTCATCTTGCACAAAGGCAACCACGAAGAAGGCGCTATCGCCGAAGAATATAAGAAATATCTGAATTCCAATTTCTAACTTTGAAATGAAGTCAAAACTCCTGACCGCTGTGGCGATCATCACTGCAAGCTGTGTTTTTTACAGCGAATCTGTCATCGCAACCCCTGACGGAACAGACGTTCAAATACGCCGTGACGCTGCTGTCCAGGCTATTGAAAAAGCAATGCCCTCTGTTGTGAATATCAGCACAGAAACTGTTGTGGAACAAAGGAATCCATTTGACAGTATCTGGGAAGATTTCTTTGGACGCTACTATGGACGTCAAAAAGATATCCGCTACAGTCTCGGTTCGGGAGTAATTGTAAATGAAGAAGGATACATTCTTACAAATCTGCATGTGGTGCAGCGAGCTACAAAGATATGGGTTTCACTCTCAGACGGCAGAAAACTGGAAGCCGAAACCATCGCTTCTCTCTCCAGCAGTGATATCGCCCTGCTGAAGCTGAAAACCGAAAATAAAGAAAAATTCGTTCCGATCCATTTCGCGGCACAAGATGATCTTTATCTGGGAGAAACAGTGATTGCCTTAGGAAACCCCTTCGGATTAGGAGGTTCTGTCTCAAAAGGTATTTTGAGCAGCAAAAACCGCCGGCCTTTGGCAGAGGATTCTGACCTGGATATTCAGGACTGGCTCCAAATCGATGCCGCGATCAACCCCGGCAACAGCGGAGGTCCGCTCATCAACCTCAATGGAGACCTGATCGGACTCAATGTTGCTATCTATAGACAAGGTGACGGCATCGGCTTTGCCATCCCTATCAAGGCAGTTTCCGAAGCACTTTCCCATATTCTGACCCCGGAAAATGTATCCCAATTATGGTTTGGAGGTATTCTGGAGGAAAAACAAGGAACGCTCACCTTCAAATCGGTTGAAGCCGGAAGCCCGGCAGCACAGTCAGGTATCCTGGCTGAAGATATTCTACTGCAAATCAATAAAACCGATGTAACGGATCTCTTTTCAGCCAATAATCTGATCGCACAATCCTCTGCTAAATCCAAACCCATCACTCTTTCGCTCAAAAGAAACGGCAAGCCTTTGACAATTTCTACCAAACTTGTTCCTCAGTCAGAGTATTTTAATGAGAAATACATCTACCGGTGCTTAGGGATCAAAGTAGAGAAACTGACTAAAGAAACCGCTGAAACTCTTGGAATCCAGATGATGAACGCTTTCGCCATTATGGAAATAAAAAGCGGTACTCAGGCTGAAAAAGTGGGACTGCGCCCAGGTATGCTGATTTACGGGATCGAAGGAACACAAGTCTCTTCTGTTTTGGAATTTGCTCGAACCCTATACCTGAAACCCAAAGATTCCAAAGTCCGTCTGAATATCAATATCCAGCGACGCACCGGTAACTTTATCGAAAGCCGTAACGCGGAAATAGAATTGCCTGTCCTGAAATAAGATGCTCTGACGAAACTAATTAGTTTCTGTGCCCTTGGTTATGCCATAACGCTGTTCATAGTAGTTGATGCGTTCGCGTCTGCCAAAAACAACCAGTATATCTCCATGGCGAATAAAGAGATCTGGAGTAGCTTCCATCACATCCCTATCCTCTTCTTTGTCGCCGCGCAGCACCAGCAGAACAGTGATCTTATGTTTTTGAGGTAAACGCAAATCGGCCAGGCTGCCTTCTTCAAAGTCATTGCTCCCCACACAAATATGAGCGATTTGAAAATCATCTATCACCGGACTGCGTTCACCCATGACTTTGGCCATTAAGCGTTCGGCCAAACGTTCCGCCATATCCCGGTTAGGCAGTACGACAATATCTGCGCCCACTTTGCCAAGAACCTTGGCATGTTTATCATCTATCGCACGAGCTACGATTTTCTTAACCCCTAAATCCTTCAATGCCAATGTAGCAATAATACTTCCCTGCATATTGTTTCCAATAGAGACCACAACGACATCCGCGTTTTGGACACCGGCCTGCATCAGTGCCGATTCATCTTCGGCATCCAACTCCATCACATGGAAACCATCGCCAGAAAGTTCTTCCACTTTTTTCGGATCTTGTTCGGCAATAAGCACCTCTGATCCAAGTTCCGCTAAACGTTTTGCTAACTGTGAACCAAAGTTGCCACCGCCAATAATAAATACACGTCTAC
>JAEENR010000137.1 GCA_016283885.1 Verrucomicrobiota bacterium | reverse complement strand
CATGCCGGATCTGCTGATGGCCAGGATCCCGGAGAATGTGCCGGGCTGGATGGCGGCTTATTCCACGGTGCTGAGCATTGCGCTGCAGGCCGTGCGCCAGGGTGATGCCAAGCTGGGTGAGCAAGTGCTGGTGATGGGGCAGGGACTGATCGGACTGCTGGTGACCGCGCTGCTCCACGCGAACGGCATCCGGGTGATGGCGGTGGATCTGGTCAAGGCCAAGGAAAAGTTTTCTCTCGCGATGGGCGCGGAACGGTTTGTCTCCTCCGGCGATCTGGCAAACGAAGTGCGTTCCTGGACGAACGGTTACGGAGTGGACAAGGTCTATCTTTGCACCGGTACCCAGAGCAATCGTCCGATCGAACAGGCTATCGAGATCCTGCGCGACCGCGGCCGACTGGTGATCGTGGGCAATACGAAGACCGATTTGGCCTGGAAGACTTATTACGAAAAAGAGGTGGAAGTCCGCTATTCCCGTTCTTACGGGCCGGGGCGCTATGATCCCTCTTATGAATGGGGCGGAAGCGATTACCCCATCGGGTATGTGCGCTGGACCGAGCAGCGGAATCTGGAAGCGTGTCTGGCGCTGATGTCCGCCGGTAAATTGAACCTGGAGGCGCTGACTACGCATCGGGTGAAATTTGAGGACTCGCTGGCGATCTATCAGGACTTGCTGAAACCGGACTCCAAGGAGATTGGCGTGGTCCTGGAATACGGTGAGGCCGAAAAGCATGCCGGGAACGTTCCGGCCGGAGCCAAAGATTTGAAGACGACCGCGGGAAGCGCGAAACTGAAAACGCCCGTGCAGTGTCTTCATGTAGTGGGAGCGGGGAATTTTGCCCGCACGATGCTGCTGCCGCATATCCAGGGGAATATCCCGCTGGGTACGATCGTGAACCAGACAGCCTTGAGCGCGAACCACGTGAAGAATAAATTCGGGTTCAGGAATGCTTCAACGAACGTGGATGACATTTTAAAAGAAAAAACTCCTGCCGCGGTCGTGATCGCTACACGGCATCACTTGCACGCTCCGATCACGCTCAAAGCACTGGGCGCGGGAATGCAGGTGTTTGTAGAAAAACCGCTTTGCCTGACCCTGGAGGAACTGGCACAGATAGATGAAGCGATGGCAGCCGGGAACGGCGGCAGTGTTCAAGTCGGTTTCAACCGTCGTTTCGCGCCGCTTTCGGTCAAGCTGAAACAAGCCGTCAGTGCCGCACCGGGTCCCAAGAGCGCGGTCTATCGTGTGATGGCCGGCAAACTCGATCCCAAGCACTGGTATGCCAATTTCGCGGAAAGTGGCGGACGCATCCTGGGCGAGGCATGCCACTTCTTTGATTATTTCTGCTGGCTTTTTGACAGCAAACCGGTTCGTGTCTTTGCTCAGACGGCCTGGCCTGCGGAAGGCGCGCTGCCGTTCCCGGACAGCATCACGGCGCAGGTTTCATTCGAGGATGGTTCCAGCGGACAGCTGATCTACTCCGCGGAGGGTGATTCTACTTATCCTAAAGAGAGAGTGACCGTTTTCGGCGCGGGACTGGTGGGCGAACTGGATAATTATCAGCGGCTGGACATTTACCGCCGGCGCAAATGCGAGACCACTAAAGGCTCTTCCAAAGGCCACGCGGAACAAGTAGCGGCCTGGCTGAAATACATCAAGGGCGAAACACCGCATCCGCTGCCTTACGAACAATCCCGCCAGGCAATGCGTCTGACCTTCGCGGCACTGGAATCGATCCAGAAGAGCTGCGCGGTGGAGCTTTAACGTGCTAGAGCTTGGTCGCGGTCACGAACCCGTTGAACATCACATAGCGCAGAGGCGTCGCGTTCAGACAGAACTCCGCCAGCGGGTTTACATACCGATCCGTGCAGACCACCGATCCTACCCGGCAGCCGTACCGTTCCAGGAAAAAGCGGATCAGCAGGGGATTTGTCACCACGATCGCGTCATCATCCGGCGTGAAAGGCTCCTTGACGATAGGCGGCATCCTCTCAAACCGAACGGAATCGGGATCCCGGCGGATCTGACGGCGCAGTTGGCACAGATATTGCCAGTTGTGCAGTTTATTGCCGATCCCGCGCATCCGGGGATGATAGTCACGGAATCCCAGCACCCGCAGAAAATTAGGAGAAGAAACCACCAGTCGGCCGCCCGGCTTGACCACACGAACCAGCTCGCGGAGAAACTCCTCCGGCTCCTCCACATGCTCCAGCACATTCAGCGCGCCGGCCGCGTCGAAAAAGCCATCCTCAAACGGCAAATGATGCCCGTCATAGACCACGCACTCCGGCGAATGCTTGGAAGCGCGGGCGATATTCGATTCGGAAACATCCACCCCATACGCCGAAAAACCGCGTTCCTTCAACTTCAGGACCACCTGTCCCACACCGCAGCCCGCATCCAGAACACGTCTGGCCGCCGCCGAACTGTCCTGTCGGGAAACTACTCCGGCGGCTAATGTATCTATATACTTGGAATAAAAATGGATATCCCACCCGGATAGAAACTCCGCGTAAGCCTCATTATGCTGATACGATTCCTGATGACCCATGACGTTTGCACCTGTTTTGAACAAAACCCTGCCTGCGGAAACCACATTTCCGCCAGGAAAAGCAAAAGAAAGCATAAAACTTCTTGCACTTTAGGCCAAGTCAGATTATCCTTTCCCCGTCGTTTGCGCAAGCGGCGATCCCCGAGGTGGGTTGGTAGCTCAGCGGTAGAGCAGCGGCCTTTTAAGCCGTTGGTCCAGGGTTCAAATCCCTGCCAACCCACCATTTTTGTCGACTTTTTTAGCCTTTAGCTCCCCTTGAAAATCAATAACTTATCTGTGTTTATCCGTGTCTATCAGTGGTTCTTTTCATATCATCCGGGAGACACAATATTGTCTGAATATCAACCTTGCACATTTGCAAAAATTGTGCTATTTTGATTGTGTCGTTTTTTGGCGGTGAAGTGCCGGGAAAGAAGAAGCGGCAGGATAAAATCTGGATCATATTGGCGCAGAAAGAATTAGAGAAAAGCATGTGCAGGAAGAAGGGGTATGGGATGTTCTCATTGGCCCGGAAGGGGATGGCTTTTCTTTTTTCTGACAGGCAGTGTTTGATCCTGATCAGAAACCAGTTAAAAAAACTGATTTTATCTTATCAGAACAGCACAGTGACACGGTTGGATGCCGCTGTGTTTTTTATTTTTCCAATTTTTTAACCCAAAATAAACAAAACATATATGAGAAGATCATACTATAAGATGTTCAGTATGTCCTGTCTGGCGGCGGGATCATTGCTGGCGTATTGGAGTGTTCAAGCTACGGATCCGGCGGGTGTTCGCGCCACGGCTCCGTACCCGACTCTCAGTTATGAGATGGAGGGGAGCGACTTAGTACTAACATACACAGGCACGCTCTTGCAAAGTGATGACGCTGTGAACTGGACAGAAGTGGAATCGGCTTCCAGTCCTTACCATGTGAGGACGGGAAACGAGAAACGCTTTTTCTGTGTGACATTATCCGATCAGCCGGGGCAGCCGCTGTCGCCGGGTGAAGACGGCTCCGTCTCGCTGCCGGGGAATGTGCCGCTGGATTTCGTCTGGATTGAACCGGGGACGTTCATCATGGGCAGTCCGGAAGACGAGCTGGGCAGAGACGATGATGAAATCCAGCATCAAGTGACGCTGACCCAGGGCTACTGGCTGGGCAAGTATGAAGTGACCCAGGCGCAGTATGAAGCCATTATGGGAAAGAATCCCTCTAAGTTCCAAGGAACTGATCTGCCGGTGGAACAGGTCAGCTGGGATGACGCGATGGAATTCTGCGCTAAACTGACTGAGATCGAACAAGAAGCGGGAACACTGCCGGAAGGTTATGAATACACTTTGCCTACCGAAGCTCAGTGGGAATACGCCTGCCGTGCCGGAACGACTACAGCTTTCAATAACGGGACCAATAT
>JAEENR010000136.1 GCA_016283885.1 Verrucomicrobiota bacterium | reverse complement strand
CTGTGGTAACGACCAGTGGACTGCCTGCGACAATCGCCATCAGCGATACAAGCATCCTGAGCCAGAATCTGGTTGCTCTGAAGGTTGGTACAGTGACTGTCATCGCCAAACAAGCTGGTGACAATAACTACGAACCGGCTGAATCGGATCCTGTTATAGTGACAGTTGCGCCTAAGGCGGATGTCCAAATCACTTGGGAACCGAAGAGCCCGATCGCTTACGGTACAATCCTGAGTGCTGAGCATCTGAACGCGACTGCCTCGCTGGATGGCCAGACTGTGGAAGGTCACTTCTACTACAATCCGACATTCGGATATGTGGTCACTCCGGAAAGCAGGTTTGTGGTTAATGGTAAACTGAGACTGTCAGCTACCTTCGTCCCGACTGATAGAAAACGCTTCAAGAATGCATACATTGAAGTGCTCGTTGACATCGAGACTGAAGATGCCACCACGGACGATGACGGTGAAGAAGCTCCGGCTCTCACCATCAGCAAAGCCGGCTCTGCCAAGGGCCTGGTCAATGCTGCTGCTGATGCGCTGGTCATTACCTTCACCGGTACACTCGAAGAGAGTACTGATGGTGTGACTTGGACACCAGTCGTTGGTGCGGAAGATGGAATCTATGTGGTTGACGTCAAAGTTGCCAACCAGAAGTTCTATCGCAGTGTGAAGTAATTCTCACTGAATCGAGGAATCGGGATCGCACTTAAGCGGCCCGGTTCCTGAAAAAACACGGCTTTCATCCGAAACGGTGAAGGCCGTGTTTGTTTTTACGGATGAACCATGGATGGACATGGATAAGCACAGATATTTTTTTGAAAACAAGTTTGCGTATTTTGAGAGGTGGGATATAATCGTGGCGGCAAGGCTGGTTGACGGTCTGCACACAGCAGTTTATGAGAGTTTTTTTTGTGATGATGACATGCTTGCTGGCACTGTTGGCTAGCGGGTGTATCCAGCTCAATTAAAGAAAGATAGATGATATGATGACAAAAAGAGCATTTTTAAAGACGATGATGGTCGGTTGTGCCGCGGCTCTGACGGGTTGTGTCGGAACAGTGGATGGCCGCAAACGCGCGGGAAATCCGATGATCAATGATAAGATCGTGAGTCTGTATGAGGCTCCGATCACGATGGATATAGCGTTCAAAGATGCTAAGAAGGTGTTGGCTGAGATCGGTAATCTCTACGGAGAGAACACGATCAACTATACTTTGGAAGCTAAAGTGGACAAGCGCACGATCTATGTGAAGGTGGAAGATGTGGATGGCAATGTCCGCATCACCACACAGGTGCGCGCCAGCAATGGCGGCACGGATCTGGCACTGGCCAGCGAAGTGGACAAGCGCATCGCGGTCCAGATGACCGTGACAGTCAACGAACTGGATCAATAGTTTTTTTGAGATATTCCTTTTTAAAGGGGAGATGCGGAGGCGCGAAAGTGTCCGGCAGCGTCTCTCTTTTGCTTTTTGTGGGAAGATAAAAACAAGAGCCGGGACTTTTTGCGCGGTTTTGCATTGAGTTTGCGGCTCCAAACAGGTAGGGTAAGTGTATGAGTCTGGTGTTGCTTCAGGATGCTCGAATTTTGGATCCGGCCAATGGCCTGGATGAGACGGGTGAATTATTGATCCGCGATGGAAAGATCGCGGCCGTAGGAAAGGCAATTCCCGCGGAACAAACAGCGGGAGCCGAACGCATTTCTTTGAAAGGAAAGGTATTATGTCCCGGTTTCATTGATATGCACGTCCATCTGCGTGAGCCGGGGCAGACGGCCAAGGAAACCATCCAAACGGGAACCATGGCGGCGGCTCACGGCGGTTTTACCAGTGTGGTCTGTATGCCCAATACGGTCCCGCCGCTGGATTCGCCCAGCGCGGTGACATTTGTCGCGGAACATTGTCATCGTGACGCCGCGGTGAATGTCTTCATTGCGGGTGCGATCAGCAAGGGATTGGCCGGTGAGGAGATGGCTCCCATCGGCGGCCTCAAGAAATCCGGTGTTGTGGCGATCACCGATGACGGCCGCTGCATCCAGAATAATGATCTGATGCGCCGTTCCGTGGAGTATGCTCAGATATTCGATCTGCTGGTGATGGATCATTGTCAGGATGTGAGTGCGACCAGCGACGGGGTGATGCACGCCGGTTACTGGAGTACCCGTCTGGGACTGCGCGGCTGGCCCAGTCTGGGCGAGGAGATCATCGTGGCTCGTGATATCCTGCTGGCCAAGACACTGGGCGCGCGGATGTACTGCCAGCATGTGAGCAGCGCGGAGAGTGTGGCCATGATCCGCAAGGCCAAGGCGGAGGGCGTTTCCATCTATGCCGAGTCGTGTCCGCATTATATCACGCTGACGGATGCTTCGCTGGCCGGTTCGGAGGCTTTCTGGGAGGAAGACGGCAAGAGCTATTTTGATATTTTTAACGGGATCGGTAAGACGGCGGCCCGGCCCGAATGGAAACGATATAACACGTTTTTCAAGATGAATCCGCCGCTGGGTTCCGCGGAAGACCGCAAAGCCATCCTGGAGGGACTGAAGGACGGAACCATAGACGTGATCTCCAGTGATCATGCTCCGCACTGCGGTTATGAGAAAGAGGTGGAGTTCGATCTGGCGCCTTTCGGGGTCATCGGTCTGGAAACGGAAATCGGTCTGGCTCTGACGGGACTGTATCATCGGGGCATTTTGACCCTGCCGGAGCTGGTGCGGAAATTCACAACCGTTCCTGCCGGTCTGCTGGGCATCCCCAAGGGGACTCTGAGCGTGGGCGCGGACGCGGATCTGACCGTGCTGGACTTGGATGAAGAATGGATCTATGACACCACGCAAGGCGCGAGCAAGTCGCATAATTCACCTTTCAACGGCTGGCCGATCAAGGGCCGCGCGGTGGCCGTGTGGGTCGCCGGCAAGCAGGTTTACGGGAAACAGTAATTTACTTGAGAATGAGAAAAAGTTTGATACGCCCGCTGATAGAAGGGCTGAAACCTTATGTTCCCGGCGAGCAGGTGATCGTTCCGGGACTGGTTCGTCTGAATACGAATGAGAATCCTTATCCGCCGGCTCCGGCCGTGTTGGATACTGTCAAGGCTGCTGTGGATGGTCGTCTGCGTCGTTACCCGAATCCCACGGCGGACGCTCTGCGCGTGAAACTGGCCGCTCTGCATGGCTGCAAAAAAGAGAATATCCTGGTCGGCACCGGTTCGGATGAAGTTTTGGAACTGGCGGTCCGCGCGTATGTGGATGCGCTGACCGATGGAGCCGATCGCTCCGGTTGTACTGTTCAATACTTTACGCCCAGCTACAGTTTGTATCCTGTCCTGGCGGAAATGTCGGGTGTGGTCAAGAACGAAGTACCGCTGCTGCCGGATTTTGACATTCCTTCCGTGGAGAAGCTCAAAGCGGACGGCGTTTGGGATTTCAACGCGGCCCTGACTTTTGTTACCACACCGAACGCGCCTACCGGACAGGGCTATACCACGGCGGCGCTCGAAAAACTGTGCGCGGCGCAAAAGGGTGTGATCCTGCTGGATGAGGCTTATGCGGATTTTGCCGAGGAGAATGCCATGTCTCTGGCGGCTAAATATCCCAATGTGCTTGTCGCGCGCACCTTCTCCAAAGCCTACTGCCTGTGTTTCCAGCGTGTGGGCTATTGTGTGGGGTCTGAAGAGCTGGTCGGTGCGATGCACAAGATCCGCGGCAGTTACAACGTGAATGGATTGGGGCAGATCGCGGCGGAGGCCACACTGGAGCATTTGGACTACTACCGCGCCAATTTCGAGCGCATTAAAAAGACCCGTTCGCAGACGCTGGAATGGCTTGCCGGGCACGGGTTCCGGACTCGTCCCAGTCAGACCAATTTTATTTTTGTAAAACCGCCGAAAGTCGCCGCCAAACGCTGGTATGAGCTGTACAAAGAGCAGAACGTCCTGGTGCGCTGGTGGGCTCAGCCGGATGTGACGGAGTATCTGCGCATCAGCATTGGCAGCGAGGAAGAGATGACCCGTTTCCGTGAGGTCACGGAAGCGATCTTAGCCAAAATTTAAAAAAACCGAAGAGAGAAGACAGATGAAGAAAATTTCCATAACCCGTTCCCCCGTGAGCTGGCTTTGCGGTCTGGCACTGCTGGCGGCCTGTGCCTGTGCCCAGCAGCTGGACGATCCCAAACAAATCATGGAGCGCACTTGTTTCCAGACGGCCGCGCCCTACGCGGATGACATCAATCTGCGCTCGGATGTGGCGATCGTGTACGGCATTGACAAGGGGATGCCCGCCCGCGTGAAAACATGGCGGGATCGCGGTTATCGTGTTCATCTGATGACGGGCGTTTCCTGGGGCGAGTATCAGGACTATCTCTACGGCCGTTTCGATAATATCAATCATGAGAACGAAGCTCAGACCGATAAAGCCGGCAATAAGATCAGTCACGGCGGCGATGTCTATTATATGTCGCCGGGTGCTAATTACGGAAAATTTCTTTGCGTGGGCGTAAAGCGCGCTCTGGATGCCGGAGTGCAGGCCGTTCATCTGGAGGAGCCGGAATTCTGGGTTCGTGCCGGTTATTCCGAAGGCTTCAAGAAAGAGTGGAAGGACTACTATCACGAGGACTGGCAGCCGCAGCATACCTCCGTGGATGCTCAGTGGAAATCCGGCAAGCTGAAATACTATCTTTACCGCCGCGCTTTGCAGCAGGTCTTTGATTTTATCCAGGACTACAACAAGGAACACGGCACGGATGTCAAATGCTATGTGCCGACTCATTCGCTGCTGAGCTATGCGCATTGGAACATCGTCAGTCCCGAATCCAGTTTGGCTCAGCTGAAGGGCTGTGACGGCTACATCGCCCAGGTCTGGACGGGTACGGCCCGTTCCCCGGTGTATTATAACGGTGAGTTCAAAGAGCGCACATTCGAGAGCGCGTTTCTGGAGTATTCTTCCATGTACAACTTGGTGCGTTCCACCGGGCGCACTGTCTGGTATTTGAATGACCCGGTCGAGGACGATCCCAAGCACGACTGGACCGATTACCGCGTGAACTGGGAATCAACGCTGACTGCGTCACTGCTCCAGCCGGAAGTCTGGCGCTATGAAGTGATGCCCTGGCCGGATCGTGTCTTCAGGGGCCGCTACCCGGCGAACGTGCCGGTGGAACAGCGGCAGAAGATCCCGGCTGATTACGCTACAGAGCTGCAGATCGTCATGACGGCCTTGAACGATATGAACCAGTCCGACTGGGAATGGGATCAGCCTTCCAGCAAAGTGGGGCAGTTCGTCAGCGACTCTTTGATGTTTGAACGGGGCGAGTTTGGTTTCGCGGAGCATCTGGACTATGTCTATGGACTGGCGCTGCCGCTGGTCAAACGCGGCATCCCGGTGGATATGGTCCAGCTGGAGAACGTGGGCATCAAGGATTATCTGAAAGACTACAAAATGCTCCTCCTCAGCTATGAGGGAATGAAACCGCTTTCTCCCGACTATCACAAGCCCATCGCGGACTGGGTCAAAAAGGGCGGTCTGCTGGCGATCATTGATGCCGATTCCGATCCTTTCAACGCGGTGAAGGACTGGTGGAATTCCGACGGCAGAAAATATGCCACACCGCGTGAACATCTGATGGAGATACTGGATCTCAGGAAACCGGTCGAGACACCCGTGGGCGGCACCCTTTACAAGCTGGGGAAAGGCTATGTCTATGTGGAAAAGAAAAGCCCCAAAGCCATTGCCACCACTCCGGGCGAGCAGGAGAACCTGATGGCATCGCTTCGTTTTCTGGCATCCCAGAGCCGCAAGGTCAAACTGAACGAGCGCAGCTGTCTCACACTGCGCCGCGGGCCGTACTTTATCGCCGCCGGTCTGGATGAATCCATCCGGGAAGAACCCTGGGGCGTGGACGGCCGGTTCGTGAACCTGTTCGATCCCTCGCTCAAAGTGCTGACCTCGGTTGACTTCACACCCGGCAGCCGTTACCTTCTGCTGAATCTGGATAAAGTTCAGAAAGGGGATGAACCCTCCGTGCTGGCGGCGGCCTGCAAAGTCTGGGGAGAAAAGAAAGACCAGGACCGGAATCAGAACGGCACCTTTACCTGCAATCTGGAGGGCATCGGCGGAACCAAAGCCGTTATGCTGCTCAATATCCCCAATGTGCCAAAAAATGTGATACTGGGCGGAGAAAAACTGACCGATTTCGAGTACGACGTCCTTTCCCGGCTGATGTGGATCAGATTTGATAACACAGCTTCAGCCAGAGAGTTGCGGATAGAATATTGATTTGACTAAAAGATCAGGTTTTGCGAAGACGCGGCAGGGTTCGCGTCTTTTTTGTTTCCGGCGCGAAAATCTCCTCTTCAAAGGGCTTGAATTCACGGGACGATTCTGCTAACTTATGACCCGCTTTATTAGAGCGGGTGTTGTTCAATGGTAGAATGCGAGCTTCCCAAGCTTGAGACGCGGGTCCGATTCCCGTCACCCGCTCCAACTTCATTTTGAACCACAGCAGCTTAGATAGATAGAGAACTTTATGCAGCGAGAAAGATTAGGCGGACGGCTGGGCTTCATTCTGTTGAGTGCGGGATGCGCCATCGGTATGGGGAATGTTTGGAAATTCCCTTACATTGCCGGTCAGAACGGCGGCGGTGCGTTTGTCCTGATTTATTTGTTCTTCCTGTTGACCATCGGTTTGCCTGTGCTGCTGATCGAGTTCTCTCTGGGGCGCGCCAGCCAGAAGAGTGTGGCCCGGATGTATCAGGAACTGGAGCCGAAGGGAACACGCTGGCATCTGCACGGCTGGCTGGCAATGGCCGGCAATTATCTGCTGATGATGTTTTACACGACCGTTACCGGCTGGATGCTCTATTACTGCGGCGCGACGGCGCGGGGCAAGTTCATGGGACTGGAGCCGGCGGGTATCTCCGGGGAGTTTGGCAAACTCTGCTCGGATCCTCTGACGATGGCGCTGTATATGATCGCTGTAGTGGCGCTGGGATTTTTTATCTGTTCCTTCAGCCTGAACAGTGGTCTGGAGCGTGTCACCAAGTATATGATGCTGGCATTGCTGGGCATTATGGTGACGCTGGCTGTCAACAGCGTGATGATGCGGGGCGCCGCCGAGGGGCTGACCTTTTACCTGAAACCGGATTTCTCCAAAATAAACGGCGGTGTGATCGTGGGCGCGATCAACCAGGCGTTCTTCACCCTGAGTCTGGGCATTGGCTCGATGGCTATCTTTGGCAGTTACCTGGATAAATCCCGCTCGCTGCTGGGTGAATCGGTCAATGTGATCGTTCTGGATACCTTTGCGGCCATCGTATCGGGACTGATCATCTTTCCGGCCTGCTTCACTTACGGTGTATCTCCCAATTCCGGCCCCAGTCTGATTTTCGAGACCTTGCCGAATATCTTCAACAACATGCCTCTGGGACGTTTGTGGGGGATGCTGTTCTTTGTGTTCATGAGCTTTGCCGCGTTGTCAACGGTGCTGGGTGTGTTCGAGAATATCCTCTCCTGCTGCCGGGACATCACCGGATGGAGCCGGCGCAAGGCTTGTCTTATCAACGGCATCGCGCTGAGCCTTCTTTCCATGCCGTGCGTACTGGGGTTCAACTGCTGGTCGCGGGTGAAGCTGGCGGGGCTGGATATCATGGGCATGGAGGACTTTCTGGTTTCCAACTGTCTGCTGCCGCTGGGGGCGTTGATTTTTGTTTTGTTCGCCACCTGGCGGAACGGCTGGGGCTGGAAGAACTTCATGACCGAAGCCAATACAGGCCGCGGCTGGAAAGTCCAAAACTGGATGCGCGGGTATGTCACTTATATCCTGCCGCTGATCATCTTCGCCCTGCTGGTCATGGGGATCGTCTCTGTCTTCAAGTAAAGAACCACCGATGGTATAAAAAGAACCACGGATGGACACAAATAAACAAAGATAATTTATTCAATAACAATAAGATAAAATGTATAGAGTGAGATTCTCGCGTCTCCGCGCGTCTCACAATTTTGACCCGGAACGGGGTTCTTAAAAATTCTCACTTGCGGTTTTAAAAGAAATATGTTATCTTGTTTTACGTTAATTTGTTCAACGGTGTGAGCAATATAATATGAAGATGAAAAGAACGATTTTAGGGCTGCTGGCTATGGCGCTGGCGGCAGCAGCAACACAAGCCGAGGAACCGTCTATCGCTTATAAGATAAGCGGAAACAGCCTGGCGATCGCATATACCGGGACACTCTTCCAGAGCACCGACGCTGTCAACTGGGCGGAAGTCGCGTCCGCGTCTAATCCTTATGTAGTCACGTTTGACAATAAAAAGCTCTTCTTCTGCGCGAAAGGGGAGACCTCTAAAAACATGACCATCCCGCTTTCGGACACTGTCAGTCTGGACATGATCTGGGTCGAGCCGGGTACGTTCCTGATGGGCAGTCCGGAAGACGAGCTGGGTAGAGCTAATGATGAAACCCAGTACGAAGTGACCCTGACAAAGGGCTATTGGCTGGGTAAGTTTGAAGTGACCCAGGCACAGTATGAAGCCGTGATGGGGAAGAATCCGTCCAACTGGAAGGGAGCCGATCTGCCGGTGGAAAAGGTGACTTGGAATGACGCGATGGAATTCTGTGCCATACTGACAGCATCAGAGAAAGCGGCGGGACGACTGCCCGAAGGTTATGAATACACACTGCCGACTGAAGCGCAGTGGGAATACGCCTGCCGTGCCGGAACGACCACGGCTTTGAACAGCGGAAAGGACCTGTCCGATCAAGAGCAATGTCCCGAAATGGATGAAGTGGGGTGGTATAAGTACAACTGTGATGACAAGACCCATCCGGTGGGACAAAAACTGCCGAACGCCTGGGGACTCTATGACATGCACGGAAATGTGAGGGAATGGTGTTTGGATTGGTATAAATATGCTTATCCGACTTCAGCGGTGACGGATCCCACAGGGCCGGAGACAGGAACGTTTCGAGTCATACGCGGCGGCGGCTGGAGCAGCGAAGCAAGCAGATGCCGTTCAGCGTACCGGAGTAACAGCTTCCCGGACGGCAAATCCAACATTTACGGTTTTCGTGTGGCACTGACTCCGGTTTCATTTGTTCCTGGCAAGAACATTACTGTTCCGCTTTCGGAGGATGTGAGCTTGGATATGATCTGGATCAAACCGGGCACCTTTATGATGGGCAGTCCGGAAGACGAACTGGGCAGATATTTTGATGAAGACCAGCATGAAGTGACCCTGACCCAGGGCTATTGGCTGGGTAAGTTTGAAGTGACTCAGGCGCAGTATGAAGCGATGATGGGAACGAATCCTTCCAAGTGGAAAGGAGCCGCTCTGCCGGTGGAAATGGTGAGCTGGTTTGACGCGAAGGAATTCTGCGCCACACTGACCAAAATCGAGAAAGCGGCAGGACGACTGCCGGAAGGGTATGAATATACACTGCCGACCGAAGCGCAGTGGGAATACGCCTGCCGTGCCGGAACGACCACGGCCTTGAACAGCGGAAAAAATTTGTCAGACTCGAAAGAATGCCCCGAAATGGATGTAGTGGGATGGTATAAGTATAACAGTGATGACAAGACTCATCCGGTAGGCCAGAAGCAGCCGAATGCCTGGGGATTGTACGATATGCACGGGAATGTGGAGGAATGGTGTTTAGACAGGTTTGGAGTTTATCCGACTTCAGCGGTGACCGATCCCATGGGACCGAATACAGGTGAATACCGCGTGTTTCGTGGCGGCAACTGGATCAACGATGCCTGGCTTTGCCGTTCGGCGACTCGGATCGACGACATCAGCCCCAGTGGCATTAGCAGCTGTTCTGGTTTCCGCGTGGCGCTGGCTCCGATTTCCACTGTTCCCAGCAAGGATATGACGATCCCGCTGGCCGAGGGAGTGGAACTGGACATGATCTGGATCGAACCGGGCACATTCATCATGGGCAGCCCGACAGACGAACTGGGCAGAAACAGTAATGAAACACAGCACGCAGTGACCCTGGCGCAGGGCTATTGGCTGGGTAAGTATGAAGTCATTCAGGCGCAGTATGAAGCGGTGATGGGAACGAATCCTTCCAGGAACAAAGGAGCCGATCTGCCGGTGGAACAGGTAAGCTGGTTTGACGCGATGGAATTTTGCGCCACTCTGACCAAAGTTGAGAGAATGGCGGGCCGACTGCCGGAAGGTTATGAATACACATTGCCCACAGAAGCACAGTGGGAATATGCCTGCCGTGCCGGAACGACAACGGCTTTGAACAACGGAAAAGATTTGTCAGATAAAAATAAATGCCCTGAAATGGATGAAGTAGGGTGGTATGATGATAACAGTAATAAGACGTATTCGGTGGGACAGAAACAGCCGAATGCCTGGGGATTGTACGATATGCACGGAAATGTCTTTGAATGGTGTTTAGATGAGGATTGGTATGAGGAATGGCGCATCTTGCGCGGCGGTGCCTGGAGCAGCTACGCGTGCCACTGCCGTTCAGCGTACCGGGACCATAGTGCCCCCATCAACAAAGATAACAACATCGGCTTCCGTGTGGTGTTGGCTCCGGTCCAATAGAGGCTTTTTGAGCTGAAAACAAAGATCCCCGACGGTTTTACCCCGCCGGGGATTTTTTTAGAACCACAGATGGACACGGATAAACACAGATAAATTATTTAATAACAATATGTTACGTGTTATAAAAAATTAAGAAGTGGCTTTGATCAGCTGGGAGACGTGTGAGGTGAGGATCTCCGCGATGGCTTCGATACCCATTCGGTCAATCTCGTCGAAGCGGTTCGGTATCGGGCTGTCTATGTCCAGCACGCCGAGAATGAGGTCAGCCGACGCTCTGAGGGGAACGACTAATTCCGAACGGGATTCGGCGTCGCAAGCGATATGCCCCGGAAACTGACGCACGTCCGGAACGAGGATGCTGCGGTTTTCCTGGACGGCTGTTCCGCAGACCCCTTTGCCCACAGGGATACGGACGCAGGCGGGTTTTCCCTGAAAAGGTCCCAGCACCAGCTCTTTCACTTGTAACCGATAAAGCCCCACCCAGTTGATTTGGGGCAGACTGTGCCAGAGCAGAGAGGAGAGATTGGCCGTGTTGGCGATAAAATCAAACTCTTCGGCCACCAGGGCGCGGGTTTGTTCTTTCAGGAGATCGTAAAGTTCTGTTTTGGAAAGATCGTTTGTATCGGGCAGATTATACATATCGCTTTTAGAAAATGAATGGAAGACGGTTTCATCTTCCATTCACTTTCTCGTCTTGATCCGTTTTAATTGGTGCTGGATTCCTCAGTGATATTCTTTACCAGAGTGACCATCTTTTCCAGACGATCGGAAATATCCTTGATGCGTTCCGCGTTTCCACCGCCGACCTCAGCGATCAGCCATCCGCGGTAGCGGACATCCACCAGCGCCTGAGCGACCGGTTTCCAGTCGAAGTCGCCTTCATCCTGCATCTGGACACTGAATCCTTTCCATTTGCCCTGATCATTGGCCAGCTTGGTATTGAAGCCTTTGATATGCAGATTGACCAGACGGCGGTTCAAAGTATGGATCCAATGCTCCGGCCATCCGGTGTTGACGATATTGCCGATATCGAAGAAGCATCCAACCCACGGACTGTTGACCTGGTCTATATAATAGGCCATTTCAACGGGGCTCAGCAGGAAATTGTTCCACACATTTTCGATGCCGATCTTCACGCGGTTTTCTTCCGCGACATGGATCAGCTGGCGCAGACCTTCCTGGGAATTCTTCCACGCGGTTTCATAGTCCATATTGGCATTGACCACACCGGGAACGACCAGCACATGAGGAGCGCCCAGAGCTTTGCCCTGCTGGATGGCCTTGGTGATGGAAGCGATATAGGTGGCGCGTTTTTGCGGATCGGGTTCGGAAAGATTTTCCTTCCAGTTCCCGCCGAACATGATGCCGGCGATGGGCATTCTGACCTTTTCACTGGCTTTGAGGATCTCTTCCAGATTCTCATCCGTGGTGGGGCAGTTGACTTCGATGCCCTGGATGCCGCAGTCCCTGGCGATCTGGAACTTTTCTTCCACGGTCTTGCCGTCGGAGATCATGCCCAGACTGACACCCTTGAGGATGGTCGTGGTGTTGAAACGGCGGAGAGCTCCGCCATTGCCGTTACCGCCGTTGGGATTACGACCCGCGGGACCTCTGAAAGTGAGAGTTCCCTGTGCCAGAGCGGAAGCTCCGCTGACGATGCCCGCAGCGGCTAACGCGCTGCCCTTGAGAAATTGACGTCTATTCATATTTGTATTCTTTTATTGTTGATGATTTCTGATTAGATTTTAAAAGCTTTCCTGAGCATGGCGATGCTCTTGGGTACTGCCGTGACGGCGTTTTCTTTGCCCTCGAATTCCAGCCCCACATAACCGGAATAACCCGCGGAGGTCACGATCTTGGCGATCCGGTCATAATCCAGATCCAGGGTGTACCACACGCCGCCGCCGTAATAGGTCTTGGCGTGCATGTAACCGATGCGCGGAGCCAGTTTGGCGATCTTGTCGTAAGGATCTTCCAGGAAGTTGCCGGTATCGCACATCATTCCCAGCCAGGGAGAATTGACAGCGTCCACGATGCGGATGACACCTTCGGGGGTATAGGTCAGACCCCAGTGGTTTTCCAGATTCAGCACGACACCGCATTCCTGGGCTTTGGGGATACATTGCCCGATACAGTCGATGCACATATTGAACGCGTCGTCCAGTGTA
>JAEENR010000016.1 GCA_016283885.1 Verrucomicrobiota bacterium | reverse complement strand
GGCATCTGTTGTGATCGAATAAAGAAGAGAAAGGATCAGTATCTTATGTTGGAAGAGGTCAATATCAAAGAATTAGATGCAAAAGGAATGAGATTTGGGATCATTGCCTCCAAGTTCAACGTGACTTATGTAGATTCAATGGCCGAAGCGGCTCTGGAAGTCCTGCGCAAAGCCGGAGCGGATGAAACGGAAATGTTCCGGGTACCAGGTGCTTATGAGATACCGGTCGTAGTTGGGCATCTGCTCCGCAAGGCGAACGAACGCTTCAGCGCTTTGATTTGCCTGGGAGTTGTCTTGCGCGGTGAAACAACTCATGCCCAGCATATTACAGAATCTGTTTGTATGGCTTTGGCACAAGCTCAGATGCAGTATGACGTTCCTGTGATCAACGGTGTCTATCTCTTTGAGAATAAACAGCAGGCGGATAAACGCTGTATGGATCCGGCACACAACCGAGGAATCGAGCTGGCCAATACGGCAATCGAAATGGGACGGCTGCTGCTGCGGCTGAAGACTGAAATTTAGAAAACAGTGAAAAGATTTGGAATAGTCTGGGGAAGTTTTGTCATTGCCAGTTGTTTATGGCTGACAGGATGTTCCAAGTCTGAATCTCCATCGGCAAATGTATCAGATAAAGAAACGGTTTCTTCCAGGGAACCAGAGGTTTTTACTCGTCCGACACAACAGCTTTTTGAAGCTCCTCAATGGGGAAACGATGTTGTTCTAAAGGAAGACGGCTTGACCGCAGTGACGTATCCGCTGGAAGGGGCTGTATTTCCGCCGGAAATCATCGCGCCGACTTTTACCTGGAAAGTTCTGAAAGAGGAATGGAACTCTAAGAATCTGCGCTGGGCTGTTCGCCTTGATTTGAATGACACAGAGCGTTTTTCGGTGGCAGTGGAGGAGCCTTGGTGGAGACCTGATCCGGAGTTATGGGGTAAGATGAAACAAGTTTCCCAGACACGGCCACTGAAAGTCCAGATAGTCACTTACGAAGTTTCGGTTCCACAGATTCCATTGGGCGCGGCATCCGTTCATATCTTGACCTCTACAGATGAAGTCGGAGCGGATATTTTTTACAGGGAAGTCAATCTGCCGTTTTTGAAAGCGGCGATAGATCCTTCACAGATCCGTTGGCGTGCGGGAAGCATTGCTCAGGAGGCAATGCCTAAAGTTGTACTGGAGAAACTGCCTGTCTGCGGTAACTGTCATTCGTTCTCACGAGACAGTAGTCTGCTGGCGATGGATGTGGATTATGCCAATACCAAGGCTTGCTATATCGTTACACCTACCGCGGAACAGATGACATTGGCGGCTAATGATATCATTTCATGGAACGATTATAAGTCAGATGACGGGGTAATTACTTTCGGATTGCTTTCACAGATTTCCCCGGATGGGCAGTATGTGGTCAGTACGGTCAAAGATAGTTCCGTCTTTGTGGATATGCCGAGTCTGGAATTCTCGCAGTTGTTTTTTCCGATTAAGGGGATATTGGTTTGGTATGACCGCAATCGAAAAACATTCCAGGCACTACCCGGCGCGGATGATCCTAAGTATGTGCAGAGCAATCCAGTTTGGAGTCCAGACGGCAAGGAGATCCTTTTCGCTCGCGAGGAGGCTTACGATCTACGCTTTACCAAACGGCAGGGACGGGCTCTGCTGACAAGGGATGAGTGCCGCGAATTTACCAAAGATGGCAAACCTTTCAAATACGATATTTACCGTATACCATTCAATGAAGGCAAAGGCGGACAGGCGGAACCACTGAAGGGGGCTTCCAGAGACGGCAAGAGCAATTTCTTCCCCAAATATTCACCTGATGGTAGGTGGATTGTTTTCTGTAAAGCGGAGAATTATATGCTTCTCCAACCCGACAGTCGGCTTTACATTATTCCGACCGAAGGCGGTGAGCCTCGTTTGCTGAAGGCGAACCTTAGTCAGATGAATTCCTGGCACAGCTGGTCACCCAACAGCCGCTGGCTGGTCTTTTCTTCTAAGGAGCATGGAGCTTATACTCAGCTTTGGCTGACACATATAGACGAAAACGGGGAAAGCACTCCGCCGGTCGTACTGGAAAACTTTACAGAAGAGGATCGTGCAGCAAATATCCCGGAGTTTTATAAGCGAGGTGAAAAGGGAATACAGCATATCAGTCCTCAATTCCTGGATGATGATAGTCATGTTCGTTCCGGGATGGTGTTTTTCTACAATCAGGAATGGGATCAGGCTGTGGTGCATTTCCAAAAGGCACTGGAGATCAATCCTCGGTGCTTTGGTGCTTTGCAGCGCCTGGGATATATCGAGTTTTTTGTCCAGGGAAAACAAAAACAAGGTATGCATCATACTTGGCAGGCGCTGGAATTGGATCCGTCTTATGCGTTCTCGCAGTACGACTACGGTCTGGAGTGTCTGTTGCAGGGGCGTTTCAAAGAAGCACGTCCTCACCTGGCTAAAGCGGTCGAACTTCTACCAAATGGGATGGACTCGATCTATCATCCCGTACTGATGAGGATATTCCTTTCGGATTCATGCCTTTTTGACGGTGATATTGACGAAGCTCGTATCGTATTGCAGGAGGCCTTGGATAAAGATTCGGAACATCCATCTGCCAATTACAAAATGGCTTTTCTGCTCATGTTGTGTGATCAGGAGGAAGTGGCCATAGACTATATGAACAAAGCGATTGCGAAAGATCCCAAAGTGGATACCAATCCGGAACTCCATCAGTATATTGGCTTTTGGTATGCCAAGCAGGGAATGAATGAGGATGCCCGCCGGGAGATAGAGCGCGCAATCGAACTGGCCAAACTCCAGGGCAATAATGAGCTGGCGGAGGAATTGAAAAACTATCTATAGTAAAAAAAGATGAACACCTTACCCAACAATATATTAACACCTTCCATCACGATGCCGAAATGGCTGATGGAGATCGAACAGGCTTATCTGGGCAAACAAATGCTTGGAGACGAGACGAAACTGATGTTTGCGATAGACTTGGCCACAGAAAATGTGCGCCATCAGACTGGTGGCCCGTTTGGCGCGGCGATCTTTGATATCCGAACAGATGAACTTGTTGCGGTCGGAGTCAATTCCGTGGTGCCGGCGAATCAATCCTGGGCACACGCGGAGATGACCGCATTTTCTCATGCTCAAGCTCGACTTGGGACTTATGACCTGAAAGGCTGTCTGCTGGCGACCAGCTGCGAACCATGTGCGATGTGTTTTGGCGCAACTCCTTGGAGCGGAGTCGAGAAACTGATCTACGGTGCTGAAGGTGATGCCGCCCGCAAAGTGGGATTTGATGAAGGAGATAAGGCTACGAATTGGCAAAATGCATTGGAACAAAGGGGGATTTGTGTCGTTGGTCCATTGCTGAAAGAAAAATCAGAAGCGCCTTTTGAGTTATATCGTTCCATGTCTGGGATCGTCTATTAGACTGTTCCAAAAAACGAGTCGCGCGAGGAACTGAATTCTCTTTTGTTTCGTTGCTGTTTGTGGTATATTCTGTGCATGATTATGCGCTATTCTCGCGCAGCGATGCGCGAAATCTGGACTGAGGAAAACAAGCTCAAGATTTGGTTGAAGATAGAATTACTTGCGTCGGAGGCACTTTGCAAGGCAGGGCTGATCCCTGAAGCTGACTTTGCGCAAATGAAGAACAACGCCGCCTTTACAGTGGAGCGTTGTCATGAGCTGGAAAAGACTCTGAATCACGATGTTATTGCTTTTACAACGGCTGTTTCCGAGAATATTGGCGCTCCTGCCAGCCGCTGGTTCCATTTTGGTCTAACCAGTTCCGATGTGGGGGATACCGCGTTCGCGGTGCAGATGGTGCAAGCAGCTGATATCCTTATCAAGGATATGGAAGATTTGCTGGAGGTGATTGGGGCGAAAGCTAAAGAATTCAAGTATACCCCGATGATCGGCCGCAGTCATGGTATTCATGCGGAGCCTATCACTTTTGGTTTGAAAATGGCTCTCATGTATGATGAATTTCGCCGTGGGTTGCGCCGTTTGAAGAACGCACGTCAGGTGGCCGCTGTTGGCAAGCTCTCCGGTGCTGTGGGAACGAATGCACATTTAGATCCTAGTGTGGAACAGTTTGTGTGTGAGAAACTGGGGTTGCAGGTAACCCCGATCGCGACACAGGTCATTCAGCGCGATATCCATGCAGAGTATCAAACCGCGCTGGCTTTGGTGGGAGCTAGTATTGAACGCTGGGCTGTGGAATTTCGTCATCTTCAGAGAACAGAAGTTCTTGAAGCTGAAGAATATTTTTCAAAAGGTCAGAAGGGTAGTTCTGCTATGCCGCACAAGCGCAACCCCATCACCAGTGAGCGTTTGGCTGGTTTGGCCCGTCTGCTTCGCACAAATATGATGGCCAGCTTTGAAAATGTGGCTCTCTGGCATGAGAGGGATATCAGTCATAGCTCGGTAGAGCGAGTCATTTTCCCGGACAGTTGTACCTTGCTGGATTATATGTTGACTCTACTGACAAAGCTGACAAAAGGACTGTTGGTCTATCCTGAGAACATGAAGAAGAACTTGGGGATTTCTCTGGGAATGTGGAATTCTCAGACTGTTCTGTTGGCTCTGGTGCGTAAAGGGTTGACTCGTGAAAAGGCATATGAGCTGGTGCAACGCAATGCGATGAAGACTTGGGATGTGAAGCATGAAGGCCGGGACGATGCCGATTTCAAAGCGGAATTGCTGAAGGATCCAGAGGTCGCTCAGTATATCAGCAAAGAAGAATTGGAAAAGATCTGCAACTTGGACTTCCATTTCCGCAATGTGGATATGCGGTTCAAGATGTGCGGTATTGAATAAGGAACGGATCCTTGGGACTCTTTTGCTATGAACAGGGTAAAACTGCTCTCTGAACAAGTCGCGAATCAAATTGCCGCTGGTGAGGTGATAGAGCGACCTGTCAGCGTAGTGAAAGAGTTGGTTGAAAATGCAATCGATGCTCAGTCCACCCGTATTACAGTGGAGATCGCCGGTGGAGGCCGTATGCTGATCCGGGTGAGCGATGATGGTATTGGCATGAGTGAGAGTGACGCTCTAATGTCCTTGGAGCGTCACGCTACCAGCAAGATACAGCGTACAGAGGATCTTGCCAAAATCAGCACGATGGGATTCCGAGGAGAAGCGATTCCCAGTATTGCCAGTGTCTCGCGTATGACAATCCTTACCCGTGAGCGTGGTGATGATGTCCTGGAAGGATGCGAGATCTGTATCAGTGGAGGGAAGATCCTTTCCGTAAAAGCCGCCGGGGCTCCTGCCGGGACAACAATCGAAGTCCGCAATTTGTTTTTCAATCTGCCGGCGCGCCGGAAATTTCTGAAAAGCGAAGAGACGGAACGAAGCCATATCCAGCATTATATCACTTTGGTGGCAATGGCTTATCCGGGCTTGGCGCTGACGTATATCCAAGATGGCAAGATGATCTTCCAGTTTCCGGCAGGCAAGGCGGATGAATTAGAATCCATGCGTATGAAGCTGCTGAAAGAGCGGATGCGTCTGCTCTATGGAGCGGGGGATGACTTGATAGAGGTGGATAATTCCATCCAATACGATTCCACACCCGATGAGGATATTTCAGCCGGATTGCCGACGCAGATGGTTCCGCTGAAACTTTGGGGACTGATCGGTGCTCCTGGTGTATCCCGCTCATCTCGTGACCGTCAGCATTTGTTCGTCAATATGCGGCCGGTGGATAACAAAGGATTGAATTATGCTTTGCTGGATGCTTATCAGAATGCCTTGATGAAAGGCCGCTATCCTGTTTGCTGTCTGTTTTTGGTGCTTGATCCTTCTGAAGTTGATGTCAATATCCATCCAGCTAAGAAAGAAGTTAAATTCCACAAAGAAGCTGCTATTCGCCGGATCGTTTCGAGGATCCTCCGAACAGCTTTGGAGGATTATTCAGATCCCTTTAAGCGAGATGAAGGAAACAAGCTTCCGCACGAAAGCAAGCTGGAACGCATGGCACAGCCTTCGCTTGATTTGCCGACAAGGCCAGAAATGAAAACGGCGGAGACAAACGCTCCAGCTGTGCCTGAAAGCAGACCTTATACCCAGTCGCTTCCATTTTCGCCTATCGGAGTCAAAAATGTACCGATTAAGTCGGATAGAAAGATGACCTATCCGGGACAATACCGGGTTCCATCTCAAGTGACGGAAGCGGAAAACACAGAGATACAACCTGAACCGATGC
>JAEENR010000135.1 GCA_016283885.1 Verrucomicrobiota bacterium | reverse complement strand
CGAAGCGGCAGATGCTGCCGATGCCGGTAAAAAGTATGAGGCGAACTGGGAATCCTTGAACAGTCGTCCGACACCGCAGTGGTTTTCCGATGCCAAGTTCGGCATCTTCATCCATTGGGGCATCTATGCCGTTCCCGGCTGGTCTCCCAAGGGGCAGTATTCGGAATGGTACTGGAACTGGATATCTAACCAAGATGATAAGAATCCCTCATGGGTCTATCATCGGGATACTTACGGGGCGGATTTCAGCTACAAGGATTTCGCGCCGATGTTCAAAGCGCATTTGTACGATCCGGCGTTCTGGGCCGATCTGTTTGTGAAATCGGGAGCCAAATATGTGGTGCCGACCTCTAAGCATCACGACGGGTACGCGATATGGCCAAGCGCGGAGGCTACCCGCACCTGGGGACATCCCTGGAACAGTATGGATGTGGGACCGCATCGCGATCTGCTGGGCGATCTGGGTAAGGCGTGCCGTGACCGCGGACTGCGTTTTGGTTTCTACTATTCACTTTATGAGTGGTACAACCCGCTGTGGCTGAAAGACCGTAAGCGGTATGTGGATGAACACATGATCCCGCAGTTCAAGGATGTGGTCTCTCGCTACAGCCCGGATATTATTTTCGCTGACGGAGAATGGGATATGCATTCCAAGGATTGGAAGAGCGAAGAATTGCTGGCCTGGGTTTATAATGAGTCTCCCTGCAAAGAGGAAGTGATCGTGAATGACCGTTGGGGCGGAGAATGCCGTCACCATAATGGCGGTTACTACACGACGGAATATGCCGCCGGTATGGATAATGACGCTCATGCCTGGGAGGAATCCCGCGGGATGGCTAATTCCTACGGATACAGCCGCCGGGAAACCGCCGAGGAATATAAAACCAGCCGCTATTTCATTATCTCTCTGGCAGATACAGTCAGCCGCGGAGGAAATCTCCTGCTGGATATTGGTCCGGATGAGTATGGTCTCATCCCGACTATCATGCAGCAGAGACTGCTGGATATTGGTGATTGGCTAAGGGTCAACGGCGAAGCTATTTACGGCACACGCTGCGCGAAGAGAACGGCCGAATGGACCGAAGGTGAACGCCCGGATCAGAAACGGGGACAGTTCATGGTCACCGACAGCATTATGGATCAGATCGGTCAGACACCTAAGGGAGATTCCGCACGGAAGAAGTGCTTCTTCACCCGCAAAGGGCATACCAACTACGCGATCACGACCGGATGGCCTGGTAAGACTTTGACGATCAAGAATATCAAAGTGGATCCTGAGACGGAAGTCACGATGCTGGGAGTCGAAGGAAAGCTGGATTACAAGGTGGACGGTAAGACCTTAACGATCACGGTTCCGCAGCTCTCTGTGGATGAGGTGCCTTGTCTGTATGCCTACAGCTTCAGGATCACTCATTCGGAGATCCTGCCGGAATAGACTGAGAGTTTTCTAAACAATGGACGCGATATCACTGGGGTATTGCGTCTTTTTTGTTGAGTGAAAAATTTGTGTAACATTTTTTCTAATTTTCTTTACACAAAATTTTTTGTGTGTATTTTGAGATACACAAAATAATTTGTGTAAAGTTTTTCTTAATTTTCTTTACACAAATTTCTTTTTTGGTAAAATTCGTTTGGTATGAAGAGTTATATACCTGATAACTTGCCCATAAAAGGGATCGATTACCTTCGTTTGTTCACGAACACAGTCGCGGCTAACTCTGAATTGTCCAGATATGATGGATTATTACAGGGGATAGTGAATCCGGCTGTGATGCTTTCGCCGATGGAAACGAGGGAAGCGGTTTTGTCGTCTAAGATCGAGGGAACTCAAGCCACTGTAGATGAGGTATTAGAGCAGGAAGCAGGTATCAATCACACGGGTGAGAAGCACGAGGATATCAATGAGATCGTCAATTATCGCACGGCATTGCGGGAGTCTTATAGGTATCTTGGGGATCATCCTGTGACTCTTTCGGTTATCCGGGAGATACATCGGATGCTTTTGGACAGTGTCCGCGGACAAAATAAACGTCCGGGCGAGCTCCGTCTGTATCAAAACTGGATAGGCCGTCCGGGCACAAGTATCGAGGAAGCCACTTATGTGCCACCGAGTCCGATGCAAGTACAGGATTTTCTGGAGGACTGGGTGAAATATGTACAAGGTGATGACAAAGATGTTCTTGTGCAAGCCGCGGTCATGCACGCTCAGTTTGAGCTGATTCATCCGTTTCTGGACGGGAATGGACGTGTCGGACGCATTTTGATTCCGCTGTTTCTTTATCAGAAGAAGAAGATCTCTCAGCCGATGTTTTATTTAAGTTCTTATTTGGAAGCGCATTGCCAAGAGTATTACTCGAAGTTGAGAGCCATTTCAAATGAGGGGGATTGGAACGGCTGGATTGAGTTTTTCCTCAACGCAGTCACAGCTCAGGCCAAAGAGAATGGTCTTAAGGTGAAGGCGATCTTGTCTCTTTATGAAGAGATGAAAGAGCGCATCCAGTATGTTTCTCATTCTCAGTTCAGTATCCAGCTGCTGGATTTCATCTTCCGGCGGCCGGTTTTTAAGACATCCGCTTTTTCTAAAGAGACGGGTATCCCGCGTCCTACAGCATTGAAACTGCTGGGTAGATTGAAATCGGAGGGGATCGTTACTGAGCGGAGAAAAGCGAGCGGCAGCCGGGCCAGTGTTCTCAGCTTTTCGAGACTGCTTGCCATTGTGGAGGAACCGGAAAACTGACCCCATTAGTGAAAAGATATTATGAGACGTAAAGACAGAGAGATCACTGATTTTGACAGGATAATCGAAATCATAGACCGATGCGAAATATTGAGGATCGGACTGGCGGATGGTGAGTTTCCCTATATCGTACCGCTTAATTTCGGCTATACGGTTTCGGGAAAACAGATCGATTTTTATGTTCACGGTGCGCTGGCCGGACGAAAATATGAATTGATGAACCGAAACAAGAAATGTTCATTTGAAATGGACATTCCCATCAGGATAGATTGTGATGCCGGGAAGAAAAAAGCCACCATGCACTATAAAAGTGTGATGGGTACTGCCAGCATCACTTTTCTGGAAGGTGCGGAAAAGCGAAAGGCTATCGATGATGTCATCATGGCCCGCTGGGACGAGACGCGTCATTTCGATTACAACCGGGAGGCTCTCGCGATCACGGCTGTTGCCAGGTTGTCGGTTTTGGAGCTGACAGCAAAGGAGAATCCGCCTTTGCGCAAAGCAAAAGAATAGCCGGGCAAACAAAAAACGGGCAGATGTTTATTCTGCCCGCTTTTTTCAGAGAAGAGTGTTAATTACCTTCTCTTGATCTTTATTTTGCTATCACTAACGATCTTGACACCTTTGGGCGCGGTAACAAGAGTATTGATGGAGCCGTTTTCATGTTTTTTGTGGCTGACTTCCAGAACGCCGCCTTTGACCGGGAAAGTGCCTCTGACCCATTCCAGATCGCCCAGATGCGGATTGATCTTGACGATCTTGCCGCCGTCTTCCACACGGACACCCAGCACGAATTCAGACAGCCAGGAAGTCGGACCGCTGGCCCAGCCGTGACTCAGACTGTGACGCAGTCCGATATAGCAGTAATTGCCGTAGTCGCCGTGGATATCCACTTTATCCGCCGGAACGACTTCATCGATGCGGGCCGCGTTCTTCATCCAGTTGATGTCAAAATCTTCCCAGAAAGTCGTGGCCCCCATGTCAAGCATTCCGCCCCAGTATTCGCGGATCACGTCCAGACAGCCTTGATAATCTTCGGCTTTGGCGCGCGCCAGCAGAACGTAGTAGCCATAGAAAGTGGACATTCTCTGAGCGCCGTCCACTGCCATGATTTTCTCATTCAGATTTTTGGCATCGCCCAGACCGGCCAGAGCCATGAGAGCGGCGGCCTGTTTGCTGTTATTGGGATCAGGGATGTATGTACGCATTTTAGCGGCCATATTTGCGCATTCTTTTGAAAGCTCTTTTTCACCCAAGGTGTCGCAGAGATTCACACCGGCGTCAAAGGCCAGGATCATCAGAGACTGCAGGCCGGCATGGATGGCCTTCGGATTAGCGTTGCTGGGCCAATCCAGGAAACGGCCTTCAGGCATTTTTTCCACACCTTTTTCATCCACACAGGCAAGCAGCTGACGCAGGAGCCCGGTCAGATAGGGCTGCTGCTGGCGGAGATAGTCCAGATCGCCGTTGATGCGGTACCAGTCATTATGGATCAGCAGCCACCAGATAGAGTAGGAGCTGATGCCGTTCATCCAGGAACCCAGCGGAGTCTCATCCCGAACCAGATCCAGACTGCGAGGAACCATCCAGTTGTTGCCGAAAACGGTGTTGATTGTCATGGTTTCCGGGTGCATATCGCCGATCCAGACCAGCCGGTCGCGTTTGAAACCGTCCCATACATAGTTCTGCATATTCAGCTGAACGGTGTAGGCTCCCGTCTGCCAGATCTTGTTCAGGCGATCATCACTGGAGACAAAGGAACCCAGATAAGGCAGATCGTTGAACAAGAAAACGGCACGGGTGAACTTGAGGCTCATCGTACTGTTGGGCTGGACCAGATCGATACGCGCAAAGCGGTAGCCGGTGTTGCCGATCTCCGCCGTACCCAGCCAGGGAACCAGAGTGGTTTGATCTCGGACGGCGTGATCGTTGGTCGCGTTTTTATCGCCGCCGATGTCGTTCATCACTTCGCTGACGGATTCACCAAAGCGGATGCGGATCTGGACGGGTTTGCCGGTAGAAGTGCCGGCGCATCCGATCTGGATACCGCCGGAAAGCTCTGTGCCGAAGTCCAGGATGACACCGGGAGCTTCTCCCTTGTTCTCAAAAACGCAAAGTTCCGGATTGGTCAGACTGATTTGGCCGGAGGTGTTTTTCAGCAGAAATGCCGCATTTTGAACGGAGGCTTTTGCGGTGTTCTCTGTCTGCCAGACGATGCGGGCAGGTGTTACATAAGTACGGACACGAGGGTCTTTCTCAATGCGTCCGTCAAAGGAATCCATAGCGGGATCCGGGACACGAGCGTCATTGATAAGACATTTTGCGCAGCAAGGAACCTGAGGTGCGTTTTCTTGTGCGTTGACCAGTGAGATGAAACCACAGACGGCCAACACGACTGACATTTTTGTAAGTGAATTCAATTTCATGATAAAATAAAACAATTTAAAGTGTGAAAACATTTCCCAGTTCGGGAACGATGACTTCGCTTTTCGGTCGGAATTCTTTCAAATGTTCCCCAAAGCCGAGAGACTGATCTTCTTCGCCGTGGGAGACAAAAATCTTTTTCAGGTCGCCTTTTAAATTTCCGACATACTTGAGCAGTTCATCACGGTCCGCGTGACCGGAGAATGAGTCGATCTGGGCGATGCGGGCACGGACGTTGTGAGGATGGCCGAAAATGTTGACTTTCTTTTCGCCGGCCAGAATAGCCGCGCCCAGTGTATTTTCCGCGCAGTATCCGATAAAGAGGATCAGTGTGTGCGGATCATTGATGTGGTTGCTCAGATGGTGGCGGATACGTCCGGCTTCGCACATTCCCGAAGCGCTGATGATGATGGCGGATTTTTTGACTTTGTTCAGTTTTTGGGACTGGGATATTTCCCGGATATAGGTCAGGTTATCCATACCGAAGGGATTCGTCCCGCTTTGCAGAAATTCGTATATGTCATCATTGAAGCATTCCGGATGCAGACGATAAACCTCGGTGGCATTGACGCTCAAGGGACTGTCCACATAGATCGGGATCTTGGGCAGACGACCGTCTTTGGTCAGCTGGTGCAGAGTGTAAACGATGTCCTGAGTACGTCCCATACTGAAGGCCGGGATCAGCACAAGAGACTTTTGTGTGATGGCATAGCGCACATATTTGTAAACTTCTTCTGTCGCTTTATTGCGGGGCGTGTGCAGACGGTCGCCGTAGGTGCTTTCGATATGGAGAAAATCAACATTTTCCACCGGATCGGGATCACGCAGGATGTCATCATTGCCGCGTCCGATATCGCCGGAGAACAGATAGCGGAACTTGTGTCCGTGTTCCACAATGTCCAGACAGACCTGCGCCGCGCCCAGGATATGGCCGGCATCGTAGAAGGTCAGCGTGACACCGGGAGCGATCAGCATCGGACGGTAGTAGTTCATGCTGATGAATTGACGGACGGATTTTTCCGCTTCTTCTTTTGTATAAAGCGGAGACACAGGCGGCAAACCTTCTTTGGCTCGTTCTTTGGAGACGAACTGCGCATCAGCCTGTTGGATGCGGGCAGAGTCCTCCAGCATGATGCTGGCCAGGTCGCGTGTCGCGAAGGTACTGTAGATATTCCCCTTGAAGCCTTTCGCGCAAAGCTGGGGCAGATTGCCGCAGTGATCGATATGCGCGTGGCTAATAATGACAGCGTCCAGCGTGGCCGGATCAAAATCGAAGTTGATGTTTTTCTCAATGGATTCCATTCGTTTGCCTTGGTAAAGGCCGCATTCGATCAGAATTTTTGAGTCGTTGACTTCCAGAAGGTATTTGGAACCGGTCGTTGTGCGTGTCGCGCCTAAAAAGTGCAGCTTCATAGTTGATGATTTTCTGTTTAAGTTTATTTGTCCTGTGATCCTTCTTTGCAGAAGGCTTCAAATTCTCCTCCCAGCAGACCTTTCAGATCCCGCCGGATATCTTTGTCGCTGATCTCCCATCCGGAAGCTTCCAGTGCGGAGTATTTCTCGCCCAGAGTCAGGATCAGGGATTCTTTGAAATGTGTCCACTTGTAAACCAGCTGATCCAGCACCCGCGCGTCAGAGTGCTGAGGGGTAAAACTGAGCCCCAGCAGCTCGAATCGCAGATTGGTGATCTCGTCGATCAGAGTTGGGATGTTGTTGAACCACCAGCAGCCGAAAGGATGCAAGTTGCGGAATTTCCGGGCGGCCACACAGAGGTGATGCTGGTTTTCCCGTGAAAGGACGGTGACCAGGAATTTATTTTCCGGGAACGTGCGGCAGAGGTTTTCCACGGATTCAATGGAAGAACGTCCCACACTGTCGCCGGCCAGTTGTAATGACGGATTCACGGCGCGGGTCACGCCGCACATCATCGCGAAAGGCATTTTCCGCTCACGGCAGAAAGGCAGGATGACTTTGGTCAGCATCCGGTGACGCGATGTCTCCACATTATAGGTAAATTCCGGCGGCAGCGAGACCATCAGGTAGAGAGGATCGATCTTGTCTGCCCATTCGCTGAGGAAGCGTCTCAGTTCGCTTCGGGTCGTTTCATCCAGTTCCGGGCGCACATCGTAACCCTGTTCACGCAGGAAGGGTACGGTGTCCTTGTAGTTGATGAGGAGCGGATCCACGCGCAGCGCGGCCAGAAAACGGCTGTCGCGTTTGAAACCGCGTTTCCAGATTTGAATCTCTTCCCGGTCAAAAGGGCTGTTGGTCATCACGACACCGCGCAGATTTCCCAGTTCAAAAACATCGTTGACGTGTTCTTCGGCGGTGCGCTTGGAGAACCATTTGCGGATGTTTTTCAAATCACGTTTATTGACATCCAGTCCCAGCATGTTCAGCGTGGTGATGACACCGCGGCAGCTCTCGGAAATGGGGGAGTGCTGAATAAAAAGCTCGTTCCAGATGAAGTCGGCCTGCTGTTCTTTATCCAGCGCGAAAAAGTCTTCGTAGGGTACCGGCAGATAGCGGAACACTTCCGAAACCAGATAGTGATAGACAAGCAGATCGTCTATGCCCCACAGGAGCATTTTCCCCATGGCCGGATCGTACAGATGCGTATGGATATCCAGCAGCGGAGTCTGGCTGAGTGCATCACCCAGCCGTGTCTCCACCGGGATCGGCTCGAAATCTTCGTTTGTTTCCGGAGCGGGTCGTTTCTTCATAAAATTACCAGCGTTTGAGAAGTTTCATGGCGGCATTGACAATGTCGTCCGTGTACATTCCCTGCGCTTTGTATAACTCCTCAACTTTATAGGCGGAACGTCCGAACTCACCGCGGATACCGAGCGATCTCATGTCGCAGGCGATCCCGTTCTGTGCCAGAGCGTGTGCGATCTGCGCGCCCATGCCGCAGATCAGCTGATGATCTTCCACAGTGATGATGCGGCCTTGAGCAGCCTTCACCGCTTTGCCGATGGTTTCCACATCCACACGGTTGATGAAAGGATTGTTGATGACTGTCGCGGCGACACCCTGTGTTTTGAGTGATTCAGCGGCCTTGAGAGCGTAGCCCAGCAGCGGACCGCAGGCGGCGATCACCACATCGCTGCCTTGTGTCAGGACTTGCGCTTTGCCCCAGGAATAGGTTGCGCCTTCGGTCCAATAGGTGGGATAGCCTTCGCGTCCCACAAAGAAGACAACGGATTCACCGTCTTTGCCGGCTTTGCGGTCGGCTTCGATCTTCTTGATAGCTTGATACATCAGTGATTCGGCTTCAGCGGCGCAGGCCGGTGCCACCACGACCAGATGCGGGATGGCGGAGAGCGCGGCGAAATAGGTGGTGGCCTGATGGGAAGCGCCGTCGGCGGCATCCTGTAAACCAACGTGCGAGAACATCCCGATGACCGGTGCCTGAGAGAGGTTGGCCATCGTCAGCGGCAGATTGCCCTTGGTCACACCGAACTGGCCGAACGCGTCCACGATCGGGATAAAGCCCAGCTTGGAGAATCCGGCGGCCACGCTGATCATGTTCGACTCAGCGATGCCGACTTCCACAAAACGATCCGGAAAAGCCTTCTGGAACGCGGCGATCCCGGTGGAGCCCTGCACGTCACAGCTGACGGAATAGACGGGCGCACCTTCCTCGGCGGCCTTAACAGCACCGCGGGCCAGACCGGCCTGGATCTTTTCCTTTTTCACGGAGGGAGTGGTCGCGGCCGGTTTCATTTTCTTGGATGCTTCCGCGGTCATCCATTCCTCGTTCAGTCTTTCGGCCCAGGTCAGGAATTCCGCCGGCAGCTTATCGAAACCGCCGTAGATCTCGCTCACGAAGTCCACTATTTTTTCCGCGTTTTTCAGAGGGTAGCCGTGTCCGCCGCTGGCGCTTTCCTCGGTGGATTTCACACCTTTGCCCTTGACGGTCTTGAACCAGACGCAGACAGGGCGGGTGGGATCGGCTTTGGCCTGTTCAATGGCGCTTTCCACCGCCTGATAGACGGTTTCCATGCAGTTGCCGTCTGCCACCTTGATGACGTTCCAGCCCAGCACGCTCAGCGCTTCAAAGGTCGGGATCATAGAGAAGGAATCTTTATCAATGCGGCCGGAGAGTTTGGTGTTGTTGTCTGAAAGCAGCATCACAAAGGGATTCATCTTGCCTTTGGCCGCGAAACCGGGGATCGCGCTGAAGGCTTCCTTGGCTTCGCCTTCCATGCTGGCACCGTCGGACATCAGACACAGCGTCACCCGGTCATTGCCGGCCACCTTGTCGGCCATGGCCAGACCCTGCGCCTGGGGCAGGGAGGACCCCAGCGGCCCGTTGCTCAGGAAAACGCCTTCCGGGTTCAGGTGGGATTCACCATGACCGGTCAGCTTGCTGTTGAAACTACGGAATCCTTTCAGTGTTTCAAAGGTCATCCCGTCGAATCCGTAATTGGCGCGGATGGCATAGATGCCGTTTTCGGCGTGGCCCGCGTCATTCACAAAATGGTACGCGTCGAACCAGGGACGGTTCTTGACAGAAAACATGATGGCATGAGCAGCAGCCGATATTTCAGCAAAGGCGGATGGTCCGCCCCAGTGGCTGGCCGCTCCGCCGTTGACGGCGTGCATATCCATCAACGCCACCAGCGCGCGGGTCGCTCTGGGATCGGCCACAGTAACGGTCTGGCCTGCGCGGTTCTTGATCTGGATCGAATACCGGGGTTCTGCCGTGGGAGCCGGAGCCAGTTTGCTTTTGATTTTCAAAGGGGTTAGTACAACACTATTTTCTGCCATAAATCGTAATAAATCGTAACTTTCTTCTTTTAGGGTGATCCTTAGAGAACGTTTCCCTAAAAGGTACACCTGCACAAACACTATGATATAACCAATCCCGGCATCTGTCAGTAATTTATTCACATTATTGACTCAATTTCAAAATTGAATTTCTCCGCTGTTTCGCTAGAATAACTTAAGCGAAGCCCGGCGGACATTTCCGCTGTTCTTCCGCGGTGATCGAATAAGGATAAAAAGCGATGCCCATTTACGAATATGCCTGTCCTAAGTGCAAGAAAGTCTTTAGCTTCCTCTCAAAGACTCTCACTCCTCCGCGTTTACCCTCTTGTCCCAAGTGCGGCGGTCGGAAGATGGAAAAACTGATGAGCCGGTTTGCCGCTCCGCGCGGCGTTCAGGAACCGGCGGCACCCACGCCGGGGGACGATTCCGGTCTGACTCCGGATGATGAGGCTCGCATGGAACGGGTTATGGGGGATATTGAGAAAGATCTCGACTATGTGGACGAGAACAACCCCAAACACCTGGCTCACGTGATGAAAAAGATGAAGGACGCGCTTCCGCCCGGTGTCGTCCCCAAGGAATTCGACCAGGCTCTCAAACGTCTGGAAAAAGGCGAATCCCCGGAGAAAATCGAAGAGGATATGGGCGATGTTTTCGGTATGGGTGAAGGTGAAGACGAAGAAGACGGCTATGGCGGAGGCGGTTACGGCGGCTACAGCCACGACAGCGGTCTGTACGATTATTGATGCTTTTTGTTAATCCGAAATTTACTTGGGATGGATCGTAAGTCTCTGCGTTTCATTCTTCTCATCCCGGATAGCGAGTATCCGGAGTGACAGATCTGACCAATAACCACTGAGAGAGCGTGTTAAGAATATAGGGTGGATGATTTCTCTCAAAAACGCCTGACTTCCGGTCTGCTCTTGTATCACAGCCAACC
>JAEENR010000134.1 GCA_016283885.1 Verrucomicrobiota bacterium | reverse complement strand
CAAAAACTAAAAGCTGAACTGGAAGGAGGCGAAGACGATGAAAAGTGATCAGGAAATCATGCAGAGCATCCGCGCTGCGATTGACGATTGCACTCGCGGGATCGATAACGCGCCTTCGCTGCAATACCAGATTGCGCGAAAAGCGAAAGGAGAAGAACCTGTGGTTAAGAAAATATCGGCTACCGGAATTCTTGTAATTGCACTAATCGCTGTTTCGATGACCGCTGCACTTGCTGCGGCATTGAACGGTTGGGGAATTATCAACTTTGCGGGAAACCATGTAAATGCCTATGTTCCACCCAAGTATGAAGAGAGCATCACAAAGGAAAATGAAGTCATCGAAACCGAAAGCGTCCGATGCACGCTTCAGGAGTCCTATTTTGACGGAAAAATACTCCGCCTGACAGCTCAAATTGTCCCCAAAGTCAATACACTCCTGATTGGCCCGGCTTCGTCTGTGGAAGATCCAATCTCTGATTTATTCTGGAGAACATTGAACCCTGAAGACGAAGAGACGGATTGGGAGAGCATCGGTGCGTACGCACTCAGAATGCATGATGGGCATTTGGCTGAAATCGGTTTGAATGCCGAAGTGGAATGGGATGATTGTTCCAGCGATTTTATGCGAAACGAGGATGGAACCTATACATGGTATCTTGAATGCCAGACTCGGGATGAAACACAAGAAGCGAATGTGCCGCTAGTGCTTAGCTATTTTCCGATGACCATTACAGAAGAACAACTGGCATCTGAGCAGGTGGATATTGACTTTGATCACAAGGAAACTGCAACGATCACGAAATCTTTCCATTCCGTACCCACAAAAATCTATATCTGCGATACCCCGATGGATTTCCCAAGTGTGGGCGTTCGCGTTCAGAATGTAGTCATGACCGTAACCCCGCTGGAGATTCGCTGCATTCTGGATTATGAGATTACAGATCTGGAAGTCTATCAGGAACAGGAAGATGGGCTGTGGTTTGAATTCATAGACCCCAGTAGCACAGAGACTGATCCCTATGCGCAGTGTGTGTCAGACGGCCTGACATCGGGTGGCAGTATCGGACGTAAAGATGGCCTGCATGATTTGCCGGACGAAGTCGGTACGGTTTATCGGCAGAATGGCGCGATTGGTCTTGATGCACTGTCCGATCAGTACACGATCCGCGCCTATAGCGCTTGGGATAAAACCAGATATGAAACAGTAACATTTCATGTGACAGAAATGGACTGACACGCACACCATTAACGAGAAACTCCCACGAGGCTTCACCCCGTGGGAGTTCGTGTTTCCCGGCCCTTATGCCGCGATCCGCATGTACTGCTCGTCGCTGATGCAGAACTTGATCTCGACCTCGCAATCATGCTTGATCTGAAGTCTTTTAGAGGCTCTGTACCCTCTTCAATGCCGCCGATGATCTTCGGATGGTCCAGGGTGGTTTTCCGCTGGAGATGGTGGCGGATCCTCAGCCCGTTCTGCTGCAGCTGCTCTTTCCATTGGCCGCGGGCCAGCAGCGCAACGTCGTTGCCGGCTGTGCAGAGAACATGTGCCAGATAGCAGCCGATCACGCCGGAACCGTAAACCAGTACTTTCATTATCTTTTAACCTCACCGGCACGGTCAGCCGTCCTGCCGTACTCCTGGTTTTTTCACTGTTGCCGTCCTCCGTTTTTTCACCGGGGTTCTTTTTTCCCGGTAACGGTGTAGATCATATTCCCGATCTGCCGGGAGTCTGTGACGGCGAATCCCGCGCTTGCCATCATCTTTTCAATACCCCTGCGGTTCGTGGTATGGTAATCGCCGCTTTTCATCATCCGAAAAAGGATGTGATTGTCGATCCATGCGCCCATGCCGCCGATCCCGGTATCGGAAAGGATATACAATCCTCCGGGCTTCAGCACCCGCTTTGCCTCCTGCATGGCCTTTTCGGGATAAGGGTAATGATGGAAGCTCTGGGAACAGGTGACGATATCGAAGCTCTCATCCGGATAAGGCAGTTTGTCTGCGGACCCCTCAAGGAATTCCGCGCCCGGAATCGCTTTCCCCTTTGCCACGCGGATCATCTCGCCGGACAGATCCACTCCGCAGTATCTTGCGGCTTTCTGTCCGGCAAGCATATCGATCAGGAACCCGGTTCCGCAGCCCACATCCAGCAATGCTTTATAGGGAATATCTTTGATCTGTTCCGCAATATCGCGGCAGCTGATTTTTCCGTTCTGGGAATAATAATACGTGTCACGCTGGTCATATTCAGCAGCCTGCCCGTCAAAATGCTTCCTGGATAATGCTTCGTAGTCTTTCAATTCATTCTCTCCTTATCCTGTACAGTCTCATACGCCAACAGTTTTACCGATTCGCTATTAGAAATGACTAACTCTATGTCGGAATGAAAGCCCACCCCGCATCCATTCATCTTCGAAGTGTCTGCACGA
>JAEENR010000133.1 GCA_016283885.1 Verrucomicrobiota bacterium | reverse complement strand
AGCCTTTATGACATGCATGGGAATGTGTGGGAATGGTGTTTAGACTGGTACGGGGATTATTCGATCTCAGCTGTAACAGATCCATTGGGTCCCAGTTCTGGTTCGTACAGAGTTGTGCGTGGAGGCAGCTGGGACTACTACGATGACGCAAAGAATAACCGATCGGCAGTCCGAGGTGTTGGCAATCCGGTTGAGTACAGTAGCAACTGTGGTTTTCGCGTGGCACTAGCTCCGGTGAAATAGAGGCTTTTTGAGCTGTAAACAAAGATCCCCGACGGTTTTTATACCCCGCCGGGGATTTTTACATATAAAGCCGATGTTTGGTTCGCTACCCGGCTCTATTCCACGCGGGAGCGGCCTGTGCCGGTGACGACTTCGCCGATGTGCCAGGCTTTGTATTTGGCCTTTTTGATGTCGTTCAGGATGGCATCCGCCTGTTTCGCGTCAACGATGGCGGTCATGCCGATGCCCATGTTGAAGACCTGATAGATTTCGCTGTCGTCAATGCAGCCGGAGTCCTGGATCAGCTTGAAAACGGGCGGAATAGGCCAGGAGCCTTTCCGGATGATGACATCGCGGTTGACGGGCAGGATCCGCGGGATATTGTCAATAAAGCCGCCACCGGTGATGTGGGCCAGACCTTTGATCACACGCGGTGTCTTGGGCAGATTGTACTTTTTCAGCAGCATCTGGATCAGATTGCCGTAGCTGAGATGGGTCTTGAGCAGTTCGGCTCCGATGGTGCATTTGAGCCCGGCGGGTTTGGAGGAGTAGTCGAGCTTCATCTTCTCAAAGAAAATCTTGCGCGCCAGGGAGTAGCCGTTCGTGTGGAGCCCGTTGGAGGCGATGCCGATCACGCGGTCGCCCTTGCGGATGCCTTTTCCGTCGAGCATATTGCTTTTTTCCACAACGCCGACGATGGTGCCGCTGACATCGTACTCGCCGGGAGCGTAAAAATCGGGCATCTGAGCCGTCTCGCCGCCGATCAGGGCGCAGTTGTTCTCACTGCAGGCTTTGGCAAAGCCGGTGATCAGCTGCTGGAAAACAGAGGGCTCCAGTTTGCCGGTGCCGATATAGTCCAGGAAGAAGAGCGGCTCCGCTCCCAGAACAGCGATATCATCCACACAGTGATTGACCAGATCGGCGCCTACCGTGTTGTGCTTGTTCAAGGCAAAGGCGATCTTGAGTTTGGTGCCTACGCCGTCCACGCTGGAAACCAGTACAGGCTGTTTGTATTGGGAGACTTTGAGTGCGAATAAACCTCCGAAACCGCCGACTTTGCCCAGGACTTCCGGACGATGAGTCGAGGCCAGCAGTTTGGGAAGCTGGGATTTTACCGAATTGCCGAGGTCGATATCCACTCCGGCTTGCGCATAAGCTTTGCTCTTCACGATCTTTTTCAAATTAAAGGTTCAACACAAGAGGCATATAAAAATATGCTCCCCTCTATCCAAGCCTGAAACGTGCCAGACCGCAAGCTTTAAATGATGGGAAAGGAAAAAAATTGCAAATACAAACGCCTTCCCGTGTGAGGGGAAGGCGTTCGTATGTAAGTCAAACAGTGAAGAAGCGATTACTTCTTGGCTGTTTTCTTGGCCGGTTTCTTAGCGGCTTTCTTGGCCGTTTTGACCGGAGTGGTGGCCTTGGCGGCTTTGGAGGCGGCCTTAGAGGTCTTGCCTTTGCCGTCTTTCTTGCAGCATTTGTCGCCTTTACCGCAACAGCAGCAGCATTCCTGTTCGAGGGCAGCCTGTGCAGCGGCCAGACGGGCTGTCGGCACGCGGTAAGGTGAGCAGCTGACGTAGGTCAGGCCCAGAGAGTTGCAGAACTTGACGCTGGCAGGGTCACCGCCATGCTCGCCGCAGATACCGAGTTTGATATCGGGACGGGTCTCGCGGCCGCTCGTGACAGCCATGCAGATCAGTTTGCCTACGCCGGTCTGATCGATGGAGGCAAACGGATTGCCGCTCACGATCTCAGCGTTCTGATAAGCGGGCAGGAACTTGCCGGAGTCGTCACGGCTCATGCCGAGGGTCATCTGGGTCAAGTCGTTCGTGCCGAAGCTGAAGAATTGGGCAGTCTGAGCGATCTCGCCCGCGGTCAGGGCACCGCGCGGCACTTCGATCATCGTACCGACCATGTAGGGGATACGGACTTTCTTTTCCTTCATGACCTCAGCGGCCACTTCATTGATGATGGCGACCTGCATATCGAGTTCTTTCTTGAAGCCGACCAGCGGAACCATGATCTCGGGTTTGCATTTGATCTTCTTCTTGATGACTTCGGCGGCGGCTTCAAAGATGGCGCGAGCCTGCATACGGGTGATTTCCGGATAGGCAACACCCAGACGGCAGCCGCGATGACCGAGCATCGGGTTGGCCTCGTGCAGTTCGGCGATACGCTGAAGGATGAAATCGCGGGTCAGACCGGTCTTCTTGCAGGTTTCCTTCATTTCGTTTTCTTCGCTCGGCTTGGGCAGGAATTCATGCAGCGGCGGATCCAGCAGACGGATGGTAGCCGGCAGACCTTTCAGTTCCTTGAAGATACCGATGAAATCAGCTCTCTGGTAAGGAAGCAGTTTCTTCAGAGCGGCTTTGCGGCCTTCCACGGTGGTGGACATGATCATCTCGCGCACGGCATAGATGCGGTCACCTTCAAAGAACATGTGCTCTGTGCGGCACAGACCGATACCGCTGGCACCGAAGGCGATAGCAGCGGCTACTTGAGTCGGACTGTCCGCGTTGGTGCGCACTTGCATACGGGTGGCTTTTTCGCACCAGCTCATCAGCTGGGCGTAATCCTGATAAGACTTACTCTTCTTGGCCGCGGCAGACTTATTGATCAAAGCCTGGATAATGGCCGAAGGAGCTGTCTTGATCTCGCCGCAATAAACATCACCGGTAGTACCGTTAATGGAGATGTAGTCACCTTCCTTAAGGGTATTGCCGCCGATCTGCATCGTGCGTTTTTCGTAATTGATAACGAGATCGCTGACACCGCAGACGCAGACTTTGCCCATCTGACGGGCAACCAGCGCCGCGTGAGAGCTGACACCTCCGCGAGCCGTCAGGATACCTTCGGCGGCGATCATGCCGCGCAGATCCTCAGGGGATGTCTCCACACGAACGAGGAGGACTTTTTCGCCGCGGGCGCGGGCTTCTTCCGCGCGTTCAGCGTTGAAATAGATACGACCGCAAGCGGCACCGGGACCCGCGGGCAGACCTTTGGCTGCCGCTTTGACACCTTTCAGCGCTTTGCTGTCGAAAACAGGGGAGAGGACTTGATCCAGCTGTTCGGCCGGCACCAGTTTGACGGCTTCCTGCCAGCTGATCAGTTTTTCTTTGGCCATTTCCACGGCGATGCGGACAGCGGCCAGACCGGTACGTTTGCCGTTACGGGTCTGGAGCATAAAGACTTTGCCGTTTTCAATGGTGAACTCAAAGTCCTGAACATCATGGAAATGGGATTCCAGGATCCTACGGATATCGTTCAGTTCCTTAAAGGCTTTGGGCATGACTTTGCCCAGTTTGGCTACGGGCTGGGGAGTGCGCACGCCAGCCACCACGTCTTCACCCTGGGCGTTCATCAGGAATTCGCCATAGAAGACTTTTTCGCCTGTCGCCGGGTCGCGTGTGAAGGCTACACCGGAGCCGGAGGTATTGCCCATATTGCCGAAGACCATCGCCTGTACATTGACAGCGGTGCCCCAGTCATCGGGATAACCGTATTTGCGACGGTAAACGATCGCGCGGTCATTGTTCCAGGAACCGAACACGGCACCGATGGCACCCTGCAGCTGAGCCCACGGATCGGTGGGGAATTCAGAATGGGTACGCGCTTTGATCAGTTTTTTGAAGCGGGAGACCAGAGCCTGCAGCGCTTCAGCGTTCAGGCGTGTGTCTTCCACATGCTCGCCGGGGAAGAGTTCTTCTTTCAGGGATTCGATGATGCTTTCAAAGGGATCACGATCCTCGCCGGGGCGCTTCTGCACGCCCATAACGACATCACCGTACATTTGGATGAAACGGCGGTAACAATCCCAGGCAAAACGTTCGTTCTTGGTGTTCTTGGCCAGAGCCAGAACGGTCTGGTCGTTCAAACCAAGATTCAAGATAGTATCCATCATACCCGGCATGGAAACACGCGCGCCGGAGCGGACGGAGACCAGCAGAGGATCGTTCTTATCATTGAATTTCTTGCCGAGATTCTTTTCCAGGAAGCTTACGCCCGCTTTGACCTGAGCGGCAAGCTCAGCGGGATATTTACGCTTGTTGGCGTAGTAATAGGTGCAAACTTCAGTGGTGATAGTGAATCCGGGAGGCACCGGAAGTCCGATGAGGGTCATTTCTGCGAGGTTGGCGCCTTTGCCGCCCAAAAGCGGTTTCATGTTGCCATTGCCGTCGGCCTTTTTATTTCCGAATGTATAGACGTACTTATTAGTCTTAGACATAAATTAGAATTGCTGTTGCTTCACTCCAGCAGAGTATCAGCTCCACTTATGGTATATCCGTGAACACAGATGTCAACCGTGTAATCTCGTTCTAAAAAGAAAAATTCCTCATTGCACATGAGGAATTTCCTTTCTTTAGAATCCAACAGAGGCTTTCTTGCCCTGCTTGGTGATGGTTTTGATATCTTCCCAGACTACCAGTCCGCGGCGGTTGGAGATCGTCAGCTGGAACTCGTAGCTGCTTTGACGCAGATTCCTGGTTCGGGTGGTCACCTCAATGATCTTACCGGAGAGACTGTAGGAATGTTTCATCCGCTCTTCGGTGATGAGCTCTTCCTCCGCGTCGGCCATTTCCGCCAGGGGATCTTCCGACTTGGCCAGATTCAGGGTCGTGGTCGTCTGCACTTTTCTGGTCTTCAGCAGAGCGGTGCGGATGCGTTTGATCAGCAGATCGGTGTCGAACTGCATCGAGGTATTGTTGACGATGCGGCTGA
>JAEENR010000132.1 GCA_016283885.1 Verrucomicrobiota bacterium | reverse complement strand
TTATACCTCGACCGTGGTGGCACAGTATTTCGGCCGGGGCAAGCTGCTTTCCTGTATCCAGGCGACCTGGAACGGATTTTATCTTTCAGTATTCTTCGGTGTAGTGGTGGTGTGTCTGATGCCGCTGATCGGTCTGCCCATCCTGAATCACAGCGGCCATGAATCGCACTTGATCCCGCTGGAACGGGACTACTTCACGACTTTGATCCCCGGCGCGGCTTTCGCCTGCATGAATACCGCCTTTGTCACTTTTTTCAACGGTTCCGGGAGAACCATATATTCCGCCTGCATCAATATATGCGCCTGCGGGATCAATATCCTGCTGGATTATACGCTGATTTTCGGCCACTGGGGCGCGCCGGAAATGGGCATCGGCGGCGCGGGACTGGCTACCAGTCTTTCCTGTGCTTTTGGAGCGTTGCTGGCAGCCGCCTGTTTCCTCGGCCAAAAGCAGTCACGCTACCCCACACGCTCGCACCGGACTTTCACCACAAAAGAGATCAAGCGGCTCTTCAGATTCGGAAGTCCATCCGCGCTGCAAGTCCTCTCCGATGTCGGTGCTTACGCTGGATTTGCCTTTCTGATCGGTCTGATCGATCAGGAAGCCATGGTCGTGACGACTATCGTGATCGCTATCAACCACATGGCGTTCTATCCCATGCTGGGACTGGCAGACGCGACAGGCATCCTGACCGGTCAGCTGATGGGGGCACATCATCCGAACCTGGTCTTTCGGCTGACTTACCGCGCCTGGATGCTGGCCACGCTCTATATGGCGATCATCGCGCTGTTCTATATATTTTTCCCGGAATGGCTTTTTGGCCAATTCGCGCCGCAGGGCAACAGTCAAACCGAAGCCTTTGCGGAAATCATCCGCAAGGGGAAGTATCTGCTGCTTTGCGCACTCATTTATAACTTCTTCGACGCGTTGAAGTTCGTCTTTATGGGAGCACTGCGCGGCGCCGGAGATACCCGTGCCTGTGTGATCATCACGACGGTCTGCGCCTGGGGAATCATGATCCCCGGCATGGCGATCATGATTTTCCTTTTCAGTCAGGGCGTAGTCAGCGTCTGGATATTCTCTTCCGTATGTGTACTGCTGGAAGCTGGTATCTATTACTGGCGGTTCCGCACCGAAAAATGGAAGCAAATCCATGTGATCGACCCCATCCAAACGGCTATGGGTAATCCCCTGCCCCCGGAGGAAATTCCTTAAAAACAGAAAATCGCGCAGATTTTGTTTGCAAAAGGGAACAGTTTGAGGTAGATTGGAGAAGTGCAAGGTGCTGGTAACACCCTGCACTAATGCGCGGATTTATTTAATCCGTCTTGTTATCAGCAATATACTGATAATCAAGGTGATTATGGAGAGGGATATGTAATCTTCTATAATCATCTTTTTTATTTCCCACCTTTCTTACGGTTACTTAACCCAAAATCGCCATGGTGATTTTGGGTTATTTATTAAATAACCACCTTCTTCGCAATTCTTTTACAGAAAAACTCAGATTTTGTTTGCAAAGGAGAACAGTTTGAGGTAGATTGAAGAAGTGCAAGGTGTTGCTAGCACCCTGCACTAATGCGCGGATGTTATCTCATCCGCTTAATCAGCAATAATATGCTGATCAAAATGATGGTTACTGTTAGGGTCATATAATCTTCAGTAATCATCTTTTTTATTTCACCACCTTTCTTACGGTTTCTTCTCTTTTCCTTTCACTTTTTTTGAAAGAATCCAAAACAGAACCCATAGGCAAAGATGGAGATGAAAACAAAGACTTTAAGCCCGCAGCTCACATCCGCACGGAAGATATTCTATCAAAGGCCGTCTTCAGCCTCAATCTTTATCCCAGTTTTCGAGGTCCACACGCTCTTTGATAAAATCCGTTATTGAACATTCCTGCGCTTCACTTTATGCTTGCTGTGCCGTGTGTCCTCGGCGGACTCGGCAGCAGCGCTCAAGATTTGCGCGAATAGAGATATTTTGAAATGAAGATTACACTCAACTGGCTTAAGCAGTACACAGATTTTAACGGAACGCCCGATGAATTGAAAGAAGCCCTCACCATGATGGGCATGGAGGTGGAGGCTATGAGTCAAACCGCTTGTGAGTTTGACAACATCGTTGTGGCCCAGATCATGGCCAGCGAACCGCATCCCAACGCGGACAAGCTCTCAGTGAACCGTGTCAATGACGGCAAAGGCATCCGCCAGATCGTCTGCGGCGCTAAGAATTTCAAGGTGGGCGACAAAGTGCCTCTGGCTCTGCCCGGCTGTATCATGCCGCAAACCAATCCTGAGGAGCCGCCCGTCCAGATCAAGGTCGGCAAGCTCCGCGGCATAGAAAGTCAAGGCATGATGTGCAGCGCCCGCGAACTGGGACTTTCCCAGGATCACTCCGGTCTGATGATCCTGCCGGAGGACGCTGTGGTCGGACAGCCTTTCGCAGAATTTCTGGGCAAAGCCGGTTCAGATGTCATCTATGATCTGGAAATCACTCCCAACCGCGCCGATCTGAACAGTGTGATCGGTGTCGCCCGCGAGATCAGTGCCGTGACCGGCAATCCCCTGCGCATTCCTCCCATTGATGATGCCAAGCTGGAGGCTGCCACCGACAAAGCGGAACCCGTCCGCAAGTACGTGGATGTGCGTCTGGAAGATACTGAACTCTGTCCCCGGTATGTGGCGCGAGTGATCTGCGGGGTCAAGGTCGGTCCCAGCCCGGACTGGCTGAAAAGCGCTTTGGAAAAGGTCGGTCTGCGCAGCATCAATAACATCGTGGACGTGACCAACTATGTCATGCTGGAAACAGGCCAGCCGCTGCACGCTTTTGATTATCATCTGCTCAAGGCCAAGGAAGGCGCAGCCACTCCGGTCATTGTTGTGCGCCATGCTCAGGAAGGCGAGAAATTCACCACTCTGGACGGACAGGAACACACACTGACCGCACAGATGCAGGTCATCGCTGACGAAACCCGCGCCACTGCTCTGGCCGGTGTGATGGGCGGTCTCAATACCGAGATCCAGAACGACACAGTGGATGTGCTTCTGGAAAGTGCCTATTTTAATCCGCAGAACGTCCGCGCTACTTCCAAGAAGCTGGCTCTGCATACAGATGCATCCTACCGCTATGAACGCGGTGCCGACGTGAACATCTGCGACTATGCCAGCCGCCGCGCCATGCAGCTCATCATCGAAACTGCCGGCGGTAAACTTTGCGACGGCTGCGTGGACGTGTGGCCCACACCTCCGGCTGAAAAGACACTGACTCTGCGCTATGAGCGCGCAAACGCTCTGCTGGGCATCAACATTCCCAATGAGACCCAGAAGGCTTATCTGGCCAGTCTCTGTCTGACACCTGTACCCCAGACCACACCGGAACTGGAAGCTACACAGGTCACCGTCAAGATCCCGACCTACCGCGTGGATATGAAGGGCGAAGCGGATCTGATCGAAGAGATCGGCCGCCTCTACGGTGTGAACAAGATCCCTTCCCGTCTGCGTGTCGGTACACTGGGTTCCAATCCCTACGACAAGACGGTGGACGATCTGAACGAAGTCCGCACCCTGCTGACCGGCATGGGACTTTATGAAGCACAGGGACAGACCCTGATCTCCAAAGAGGACGCTATCCGTTTCAGTCCGTATCCGCTGCCGGCTAACGGCCCTGTCGCGCTGAAGAATCCTCTCAGCAGCGATATGGATGTACTGCGGCCCAGTCTGCTGCCGGGTCTGCTCACCAGTATCACCCACAATATCAATCACCGCACACCGGATATCGCTCTCTTTGAGATCGGCCGAGTTTTTGTTCCCGCTGCCGATGGCAAATACACCGAACAGTTGAAACTGGCCATTGCCATCACCGGCTGCCGCCACACACCTTTCTGGAGCGGTGCTGAACGCGATGCCAAATACGATATCTTTGACATGAAAGGCATCCTGGAAGACTTCTCTGACAGGATCGGACTCCGCGGCATTTCTTTCGTCCGCGCGGAAGAATCCAGCGATCTTTTTGTGGAATGGGGCAAGATCTGCCAGGGCAAGATGGAACTGGCCCGCTTCGGCCAGGTGTTTCCACCGCTGGCCCGCAAGATGGATATGCGCGATCCGGTCTTCCTGGCTGAATGGAACATGGAGATCCTTCTGGCCCGCCGCAATCCGCATCACAGCTTCTCACCCTTGGGTGACTTCCCCAGCAGCCGCCGCGATGTGGCCATCCTGGTGGACGACACAGTCACCCATGAAAATGTTTTGTCCGCCGTCAAGAGAGCCAAGGCCGGCTGTCTGGATAGCGTGGAACTCTTCGACATCTTTAAAGGCAAGGGCATTCCCGAAGGTAAGA
>JAEENR010000131.1 GCA_016283885.1 Verrucomicrobiota bacterium | reverse complement strand
AACCGGAGGAGGAAGAATGAGGATTCTTTGCTTATTGATTTTGCTGAGCTTGTCTTTCAGTTCCGCGCGCCCGGCCGCGGCGGAACAGGCGGACATCTTTCCCGATTACAGCGGAGTGACCCTTCCGCCCAATATCGCACCGATGGATTTTTACATCAAAAACCCGGCCAAAGCCTATCAGGTGAAGATCCGCCCGGCTCAGGGCGAAGTGCTGGAGATCAGCAGTTCCAAGCCGGAGATCATCATCCCGGAGAAGGAATGGAAACAACTGCTGGCGCAGAACGCCGGGCAGGAACTTTATCTGGATATCGCGCTGAAAGACGAAAAAGGCGGCTGGCAGGACTGTGAAACCATCACCAACCGCGTCGCCAAAGAACCGCTGGACAGCTGGATGGCGTACCGGCTGTTGCGCTCCATCTTCAATACCTACCACGATATGGGGATCTATCAGCGGAATCTGGAGACATTTGAGGAGAAAGAGATCCTGCACAACAGCCGCATCGAGGACGCTTGTCTGAATTGTCATCAATTCCAGGCGAACTCCCCGGAACAGATGACCTTCCATGTGCGTCTGCCCAAGATCCAGCATCCCATCGTCCGGGTGAGGGAAAACGCGCCGGTCGAAGTCCTGCGCAAGACCTTTACTTATTACAGCTGGAACCCGCGGACGAACGTCATCGCCTACACCGCCAACGCACCGTCCATCTTCTTCCACACCTGGGGCGAAGGGCGCGAGGTCTATGACAAAGCCGGGAAAGTCGGCATCCTGAATCTGGAAACTTATAAAACGACCTCGCAGCCGGCGCTGGCCACGGAGCATTACTATGAATCCTGGCCCAGCTGGGACAACAAAGGGGAATATCTCTACTTTTGCCGTGCCCCGGATCTGCCTCAGCCCAAGTTCAATGAGATCCGTTTCGACCTGCTGAGAGCGCGCTGGGATCCTGCCACATCGCATTTCTCTGAACCGGAGATGCTTTTCAGTGGATGGACCAATCGGGTGAGTACGGCTCAGCCCAGAGTTTCGCCTGACGGTAAGTTCGTGGCCTATACCGTGTTCGAGCGGGGGAATTTCCCCGTTTACCAGCCCAGCGCGGATATTTACCTGATGGATCTGGAGACACGCGAGGTACGTCCCATGGAACACAACAGCGACAAAGCCGACACCTGGCACTGTTGGTCCAGTAACGGTCGTTGGATGGTGTTCAGCAGCAAAAGAATAGACGGTGTTCTGGCTCGTCCCCACTTCGTGTACATGGATGCCGGGGGACACGCCTCCAAGCCGTTCGTCCTGCCACAGAAAGATCCGCATTTTTACGAATATTTTATCAAAACTTATAACATCCCGGAACTGATCACGGGTGCCGTGAAAGCCGATCCGAAAGAATTGGGTCAGGCTGTGATGAGCCGGGATCGCGTGGTGAAAGTAGGAACCACTGACGGCGGAAAAAATGTGGAAAAAGAACAGCCGCCGGAAGAGGGATACTCCTCCTTTAAAGAATAGGATCAATGATTTATATGGATAAATATCAACAGCAATCTTTGCGGATACATCAGAAAAAACACGGTCCACACCTTTTTATCGTGGGATATTTTGAGTCTCTGCCCGATGATTTCCGGGACAGTCTCCGCTTTTTGGAAGAACAGCTTCTTTCCCGGCTGAACGGGGAAAAAGCGGTCGTTATCCATGAGCGCTGGTTTGGCTCAGAAGAGTATTTGAGCTTAGTGAAAACCGCCTGGGCCAAGGCGGATCCGACGACACAACTCCATACCTGCGTGACGGCGATCGACGGAAAACCGTGCTACTCCGGCAACGGAAAAAACTGCAACGGCTTTTCCGGGATACAGATCGAAGCGGTCATCCCCGGTGAAAAAGCGAGCCGTCCGGAGCCGATCCCGGACAAAGAGGGGATCATCCGCGGTCACCAGTGGAAAGAGAACGGCGCGAGGTTCCTGATGATCCAGGATATGCAGGATCTGAACTTATCCGAATCCCGTCCGCAGCAGACCACAGAAGCCCTGCGCCGTGCAGAAGCCCTGCTTCAAAGTCAGGGGCTGGATTATCCTTCCGTGGCAAGGACTTGGATCTATCTGGACAAGATCTTGGAATGGTACACGCCCTTCAATGAGGCCCGCAGCGCGTTCTATCGCCGGGTGGGGATCATGCCGGATATTGAAAAAAGCGAAGTGACCCCGGCCAGGGAATGCTATCTGCCGGCGAGCACCGGGATCCGCGGAAGGAATTTGAGCGGAGCGGCCTGCACGATAGATCTGATTGCGGCGGAGATACCGGGGGATTCCGGTTTCACCGTGCGGCGACTGACCAACCGCAAGCAGAAAGACGCGTTCCGCTATGGCGCGGCCTTTGCCAGAGCGTCCGTGACGGAAAACAGCGACTACGCGGAAGTGCAGATTTCCGGGACGGCATCCATTGATGAAACAGGCGCAAGCGTTTGTCTGGGGGATACAGAGGCGCAGATACGCCGCACGATGGATACGATCGAGGCGCTGATCAGTGAGGCCGGGTTCAAATTGACGGATATCTGTTCAGCCACGGCCTTCATCAAACAAGAGAAAGATCTGCCGTTATTTTTGAAAATCATGGAAGAGAAGGGATTATCCGATCTGCCCATGGTGATATGCAAGGCGGATGTCTGTCGGGATGAGCTTCTTTTTGAACTGGACGGCATCGCCGGAAGAGAAAAGAAAGAGAAAAATTGAAAGTTTTTTTGTGAAAGTGAGCAAAAAAGTAAAAACACACTTTACAGAAAGCCGTTTTATTGATTTAATGAGTTCGGTTTTTATGATGCGTACTGCAAAGACGTTACCTTTAGTTGTCGCGCTGGCGGGAGCTGTGTTCCTGGCCGGTTGTGAAGGTCCTGCTACCAAGATGGGTCGTGGTGTCTCCAACACGGGTGAGTTACTCCGTTGGGGTGAACTGCGTTATGAGATGGAGCAAGGAGCGGTTTGGGATGGTCGCAGTGGTGTGACCAAAGGGTTCGTGAAAGGCTTCTGCCGTTCTCTGGCCCGCACCGGTGTCGGTGTGGCGGAAATCGTGACCAGTCCTTTTGGACCTTACGACAAGGGATTTATGTATCCGGCGTATCCTCGTTATCCGGATAACTATACACCGGCTCCGATGGCTGACACCATGTGGGATCCTTCCACTAAGATCGGATTCGGACCGCGTGGAGACATTGCTCCGTTTATTCCGGGCAGCAGATTCACTATTTTTGAATAAAAAAGGATCCTTTTTTGAAAGGCCGTCTGACTTCAGCATGATCTGAAGAAGGCGGCCTGTCGTTTTATATGTCAGAGTATTTATCTCCCTGCAAAGTCAATCTCATGCTGAACATTCTGGGACGGCGTCCGGATGGTTTCCATGATTTGGAGACGCTGTTTCTGCCGGTGCCGGTCTATGACCGCATCGAGATCAGCAGGGAGGAGACTCCTTTTCAGTTCACCTGCAGCACGGACAAGATCCCCACGGGACCGGAAAATCTGGTCTATCGGGCGGCAATGGGATTTTTTGCCAGGGCACAGATCGAGCCACGCGGCAAGATACACCTGGTCAAGAATTTGCCTTCTGAAGCAGGACTGGGCGGCGGCAGTGCCAACGCGGCTGTTACCCTCAAGTCTCTGAATCAGGAGTTTGGAAATCCGCTGAGTGCGAATGATCTGCATGAACTGGCCGCTCCGCTGGGCTCTGATGTTCCGTTTTTCCTGCTGGACGCGCCGGCGATCGGCCGCGGCAGAGGGGAAAAGCTGATAGAACTTCCTCGTTTCAAGGTGTTTGAAAATGTGTGGATCCTTCTGATGAAGCCTGACTTTGGTGTCTCAACGGGCTGGGCTTATAAGGCGCTGGCCAATTATCCCGTGCATCAAAAAGGACGCCCCGGACGCGTGGAGGAATTTGTGGAAGCCTTGAGTTCTTCCACTCTGAAAGAGGCCGCGCCGCTTTTTTATAATTCTCTGGAAGCGCCGGTGTTAGCGGAGTATCCGATCCTGGCTGAATATCAGAAGTTCTTGAGGGAGAATGGCGCGGATGTTACTCTTATGTCGGGCAGCGGATCCACGACCTTCGCTTTGATATCCGATCCTGCCCAAGCAAAGCGGCTGCCGGATCTGCTGAGAGAGCGGTTTGGCGGTAATATGTGGATCGCTTCTGCGAAACTTTGAGCGGCAGAAGCTCCATTCATTTTTTGTTGAGTAAATAACTCTATAATTTTAAAAGATATTTTATGACAAATGGTTATCAGATTGTCGTATGCGGCGGACTGGTGCCGGATCCTCTCCAGACGTTGGAGCCGGTCGCGTCACCGAATGGTCCCGCATTGAAGAATGAGATGATGTTACCTGTGGCTTTGGATCCCTGGGCCGGGCACGCGCTTTATGAAGCGGCTCACTTAGCCAAACAGATCCCCGGTTCCAAGGTGTGGCTGGTCAGTTTGGGCGCGAAGCCGAAACTGCAGCAGCTGATGATGAGCGTGGCTCAAAAGGCTGCCTTTGAGTTTGTTCCCGTGGAAGGGAATGCCGGCGGATTCATGAGTGCTTATGACTGCGCAGCCGCGCTGACTGCCGCCATCAAAGGGATCGCCGGGCTGGATATGACCCGTCTGCTGCTGTTCGGCGGCTGGGAATCTGCTTCCCGCGGAGCCGGTTCGACCTTGCAGCTGATAGGTGAGAGCCTGGGCATCATGGATCAGTTTATGGGCGTGGATGAGATCAAGCCTCAGGCGGATGGTTCCTTTACGGTGCTGGAGCGTGTGGAAGGCGCTCGCCATCAGGAGAGTTTGTGTCAGGGAGCCCCGGCGGTGCTGGGATGGGCTACCGGTAATCTGCCGGAGCCGATGAACAATCCCCAGGTCGGCATGATGAATATGCGTTCTATCATGCCCGCTCTGCAAAGAGCGCCCAAGGCCAATGTCGCTTTGGACGGGGTCGAATATGCTTCGGTGGAACTGCCCAAACAGCAGCGTGATACACGCATCGTCAAGGATCTCTCCGTGGAGCAGATCGCTCAGGAGATCGTGGATTGGATCAAACAATAACAGGGAAGGAACACGATAATGGAAAAGATTTTATTACTCGGTTTTGCGGAAGCGGGTCAGACCGCAGATAAACAGCTGCTGGAAGCGGCAGCCGCGGCATCCAAACTGGCTTCCGATCTGAACACGACATGGGATATCGCTCTGGCAGGAAAAGAGATCCAGACCGCGGCCAATTCATTGGCCGGCAGCGGCGCGGCTCATTTCTTTGGAGTGGAAGGGGATGATTTCGAGTCTGCACGTTATGCCAGCGATCTTCTGGCGGTTGAAGCGCTTGTTAAGAAAAGCGAGGCGACTTTGGTGATCGTACCCGGTACATCCCGCGCAAATCGTGTAGTTTCGGCTCTGTCGGCACGCCTGAACGGCCGCGCGGATACGCATTTGACCGGCATCACGGTCCGGGACGGAAAGATCACCGTCAGCCGCTGGTACTACCGCCAGCGTATGGAAGGCGCTTTCACTCGTCCTCAGCGTCCCTGGATACTGGCTTTGGAACCGGGCAGCATTGCTCCGGCGGCTCCCAGTGCCGGGACTGCCGCGGTGGAAAAGATCACCGTGGAACTGCCTGAGAATGCTAAGAGAACAAAAGTACTGGGCATGAAGACTCCTGCCGGTACTGCTCAGACGATCCGTCCTGATGCCAAGCTGCTTTTTGTGGCCGGCGCGGGCTGGACCAAGAAACAGGCCGATGGACAATCCCACGCGGCTGACGCGGAATCTATCATTCTGCAATTCCTGGATAAGA
>JAEENR010000130.1 GCA_016283885.1 Verrucomicrobiota bacterium | reverse complement strand
TCTCACGGACTTTTTCGATATCCAGCGCGATGATAGCGGCCATGCCTCCCTGGGTCGCGTCGCAGGCTTCCTGCATATAGGTGCCGCGTTTGCGCACCAGGCTGATCGCGTCCTCGAAAGTAAAAGTTCCCGCGGCGGTCAGGGCGGTGAATTCACCCAGACTGAGGCCGGCGGTTCCTTCAAAATGGAAGTCGGGTACCAGTTCTTTCAGCAGCTGCAGGGCGGTCCAGCTCATCAGGAGAATGGCCGGCTGGGCGTATTCCGAGCGGGTCAGCTCTTCCATCGGGCCTTCCAGGATGATTTTCCGCAGACCGCATCCCAGCACTTCGTCCGCTTTGTTGAAAAGATTCGCGGCAGTTGGATATTTCTCAATAAGATCACGCCCCATACCAACGGTCTGGGCACCTTGACCGGAAAAAAGAATCGCGGTTTTCATTCAGTATTTGTTCTTTTAAATCAATGATTTGATAAGTATCTTGGAGCGTCTTTGGCTCTCATGATATTTTTGCAGACGCTCCGGTGGCAGATCGTTCTCGCTTCCGTCCGTGAAACCGGCTTTGGATTTGAAAAAAGTATAGGTCTGTGTGGAGAGGACGACCAGTTTTTTGAAATGGAGAGAGCGGGCTTTATCCTCAATAAAGTGGACTAGTTTGGAGCCGATGCCTTTGTTCTCGTGGTTGGGATTGACGAACAGACAGGCCAGTTCCCCGGCTTCTTTGCCGCTGAAGGGGTGCAGTGCCACGCAAGCTACCGCGTGAGAGTCTATTTCAAAGAGGTAGTAGTCCTGGATACGGTTTTCGATATCCTGATACGTGCGCAGACTGAGTTCTTCGGTTTCCATGGCCTGTTTGATCAGGACCATGATCGTGCGGATATCTTTGCGGCAGGCGCGGCGGATCTGCTGATATTCATTGGCATAGATGAGCGTGCCGACACCATCATTGCTGAATACCTCTTTCAAAAGAGATTCATTGACCAAGCCGTTGATCAGATGGACACGCGGCACACCCTGTCGGCAGGCCTGGATAGCGTATTGAGCTTTGGATATCTGCTCCGGTTTCCACCTGTTGACCGGATCGTTCAGCTTCGAGTGAAGATCCTCGGACTGGATATTGCCGATGACATGACCGTTGCAGTTGAGTCCATCTTCGGAAGTAACGAAAATGACCTTCTGAGCCTGGAGCTGGATGCCCAGAGTGGCGGCGATATTATCCGAGTTGACCCGGTAGGTGTTGCCTTCGCCGTCGAATCCCAGCGGCGGAGCCACGGGGATAATACCATCTTTCAAAAGAGTTTGAAACATTTCCACATCCACACGTTCGACCTTGCCGGTGAACTGATGATCTACCCCGCGGATGATCCCCATGGGGTGCGCCGTGATGCCGTTGCAGGTGACGGCGCGCAGATCGGCGGTGGTCAGACCTTCCAAGATCTCATGGGTGCAGCGGTTGGCGGCGATGAGGGCGACTTTCAGGGTCTGATCGTCCGTGATGCCGGTTCCGTCCAGATCGGAAGGGGTAAATCCTTCCATAGTGTCAGTGATCTTTTTGACCTGAGAACTGATGCCGTGAACCAGTACCACACGGATGTTGAGTGAGCATAACACAGCTACATCCAACAGGATATTGGAAAAGTTCTCACTTTCGGTGATGACCCCGTCCAGGGCGATCACGAAAGTTTTGTTCCGATATTGGGGAACATATTTGAGAATACCTCTTAAATCCGCAGGTTTCATGAAAGTGCAAAGGATTTGGCACGAAACCAAAGCCAAGAGAAAGTGTTATACAAAATCCGCCGATTGTCCAGCCCTAAGCACAGAAGAGGTAAAAATGAAAATTTTTGCAAAAAAATGTTGAATTGGAGAAATAATGTAGTATCCTTTTTCCCGGTCAGTTTGGCTGTGGTCAAAGTGGCTGTCGAAATGCTTGAGTGAGCATTCGATGATCGCAATTCGGTTTGTAAGACTGGGTTGTATCATGTACTCCTTTTTGGGATGCTTTCGCAGTTTTCATTAGTACGGCTTTGCAGAGCCTCGGTTTAGGAAACTGTCAGACCTTAGGGCGGAACTTACTAAAGTTTGTTCTGAAAGCATCCCTTCTTTTTTCTATTTTTCATTTTTTTCTCTTTTTTCGCGGGGTTGTATCGCTGTTTTGCCCGTCCCCGGTCGGAAATTGTGATATTCTCCTTCTTTCCTACATAAAAAACTTGTCACTAACAAGTGTTTCTGAGAGACTGATGGAGTTGCTGGCTATGCCAGTATGGAGTTTAAGATCGCAAAGAGAGATATTATGACGATTGACCAAGTTATTTCAACGGCATCGGATAAGATGTCCAAAAGTGTGGCAAACGCGGAACGTCAGTTTACAGGTGTCCGCACGACCAAAGCCTCTCCCGCGTTGGTTGAGAACGTAGAAGTCGAAGCCTACGGTAATGTGATGAAGCTCAAGGAAGTGGCGAGCATCACAACGCCGGAGCCCCGTGTGCTGATGATCCAGCCCTGGGACGCGGGTGTTGTCAAAGCTATCGAGAAAGGCATCCTGAAGAGCAATATCGGGATCACCCCGGTCATCAACGGCAAAATGATCCGTCTGGTCATGCCGGAGCTTTCACAGGAGCGCCGTCAGGAGCTGGTGAAGCTGGTCAATAAATACACGGAAGAATGCCGTGTTTCTATCCGCCAGATCCGCCGCGAAGCTCTGGAAAGCCTGAAAGCGCTGAAGAAAGATTCCAAGATCACCGAAGATGATCAGGCCAAAGCCGAAAAGAATATCCAGAAGCTGACTGACGATTTCATTGTCAAAGCGGATGAAAAAGCCGCTGAAAAAGAAAAAGAGATCATGAAGGTGTAAGTTCACTCCTTCTTTCAGCAAACAGGGTTTGAATATCCTGTCCATGAAGTGAATAGACCTCAAAAGTATTATAATTTTACTTACGACACTCTGAGAAGATGGGTGAAGGTCCGTCCGGGGGCTCTTGCCCTTCTTTGCGTTGATTTAGAGGCGGGCACGGAAGTGCGGCTGACCTTCGCGGAGCTTTACAGAAAAATCTCGCAGACGGCGAATTTTCTGGTCAGCAAGATGATCGAGAAGGGGGACCGCGTCGTGGTCATGCTGCCTCGTGTACACGAGTGGTGGGTGATCATGCTGGCGCTGGATCTCATTGGAGCGATCCCGGCTCCGGCCTCTTTACTTTTGACGGAAAGCGATCTGCAGTTCCGGGTCAAGTCCTGCCGTCCCAAGGCGGTCATCACCGACGCGGAGAGTACGGCGCAGGTGGATTTCTTCGACGGAGTCAAAATCGCTATTCACGGAAAACAGCCGGGCTGGATAGACTATGACACGGAAGTCCGCAAAGCCAGCGATCAATACACTTATACGCCGACACTGGCGGATGAACCGGCGGTGCTTTACTTTACCAGCGCGACCAGCGGTCATCCCAAGATGGTCGTGCATTCCCATGCCAGTTATTCCTGGGCGCACCACATAACGGGCGGTCTCTGGCTGGATCTGCGTCCCGGTGATCTGCATTGGAATATTTCCGATTTGGGCTGGGGCAAGGCGGCTTGGTCCAGCTTATACGGTCCCTGGTCTATGGGCGCGGCGGTGTTCGTGATGCACTTCCGCAAACTGCCTTTGACTCATTTGCTGAGCGCATTTGAGAAGTATTCCATCACGACTTTTTGTTCACCTCCGACGGTCCTGCGTCTGCTGGTCAGAGAAAATATCAAACGTCATAAATTCCCGGTCCTGCGCCATTGCGTCAGCGCCGGCGAACCTCTCAACAACGAAGTCTCTGTCCTCTGGAAAGAAGGCACCGGTCAGGATATCTACGAAGGATACGGCCAGACGGAAACGATCATCCAGATCGCGAACGTGCGGACCCGCCATCTGCCGCTGAAGCCGGGCTCCATTGGCCAGGTCATGCCGGGCTATGACATCCATCTGCTGGACGAAACTCAGCAGGAAGTGGATGACGGCACAGAAGGGGAGATCGCGATCCGTGTCGCGCCGGAGCGTCCCATCGGTTTGTTCACTGAGTACTGGGGCGAGCCGGAGAAGACACTCAACGCCTTCCAAAACGGATGGTACCTGACGGGCGACCGCGCCGTGCGCGATCCGGACGGTTATTTCTGGTTCAAGGGCCGCGCGGATGATGTGATCAAGAGTTCCGATTTCAGGATCGGTCCCGCGGAAGTGGAATCCACCCTGCAAAAGCATCCGGCTGTCTGCGAGTCGGCCGTAGTCGGCAAACCGGATAAAGTGCGCGGACAGTTGGTGAAAGCGTTCGTGGTGCTGAAAGAGGGTTACGAACCTAATCCCAATCTGGCCAAAGAGATCCAAAGATTCTGCCAGGGGATCTCGGCCACCTACAGATGGCCCAGAGAGATCGAGTTTGTGTCCAGTCTGCCCCACACGGCAAGCGGCAAACTGATCCGCTCCGAATTGCGGGAATTGGAAAAGCACCGCTCAGAAGAGAGCGCCAAAGGCTCCCGATAAGCCCGATCCGGAAACGCCATTAGGATTTTTTGTCCCTGGTGGCATTTTGGGGATAATCATCTTTGAGATGTGCTTGATGATTAATTTTCTTAGCAATAAGTAAATTCCAAATAGAAAAAAATAGACTGACTATAATCAGTCCTAGCAATATTGCTGAAATAATCTGTAAACTGAACCATCTATCCGATAAAACATCCATGATACTATGAATGTTTGATTTAATGTCATCTGATGGTTTAAGTGCTGAAATAAATGCATAACGGTATATATTGAACCATCCAGAAGCAAAGCTCATCCATAACAG
>JAEENR010000129.1 GCA_016283885.1 Verrucomicrobiota bacterium | reverse complement strand
GATTTGATTCTCCGATACTGCGTCATCATGGGGGTCAATTTAACTGAGTTGCCGCTGCTGCTCATCCGCCTTCAAGTATACCTTTTTTGCCGCCAAAAAAAAGCATTATTTCTGCCGGCTGCTTTCAAGCCGGAGGGGGATCAGTTTGGGCACGGAAAGCAAGCCGGAATCCAAGGGCTTATCGCTTGAAGCGTCAAAATTTTTGTACTGGATGTTGACAAAATTGATCTCGTGGAAATTCTTCCAGGGCACCTTCCGGCGGTCCATGTCAATGATCCGGTTGTAAGAAAGATTGGTGACTTCGATCTCCAGCGTGTTCTCTGCGCGGAGCAGTCCATCGGGAAGCGTAACGGCAAACGGGATATGCCACAGCAGCGGCAGGGTCGTTCCGTTCAGGGTCACGCGGGCCGTTTCGCGCACATCGCCCAAGTCCAGCCGCCAATGTTCCCGGAGCTGTTCCGATGTGAGTGAGAACTTCCGCGAATAGGTCAGCTTGCCGCTAAAGATATCGTAAGGCTCTCCCAGTTCCGTCCAGCTCTTGCCTGTCTGGAAAAGGTGTTCTTCCTCGATCTTCGGGACACCGCTTTTCCAGCTCAACCGCCAGTCGCCGTCCAGTGTGACAGCGGCATTGGCTTGGGTTTGATAGGCAGGATAATCCGTTTCCGAATCCACGCCGCAAAAGACAAAGAGACTTTGGCCGGGAGCCAGCTGCAAGTAAAATTCCGTCTGGCCGTTGACGTGGCGTGTCAGAGCCCTGCCCTTCTTCCGTGCTGATGGATCGAACAAAGTGATTTTTTTCGACCGGCACGGCACCCAGCGATCGCCGGAGCTGTTCGAGAGGTTTGCCAGGAAGTAAATCGTTTTGCCGTCTTGTTTTTTGCGGATGAAGTCGATCCCTACGGCCTTGAACGGTTCCGAACAGATCCCCAGCCGTTCCAGTGTGTAAGCCAGTGTTTCCAAAGAACCGCCGCAGCTGTAACTCATGGGGCGCAGGGTTTCCTCGATCTGGAACAAGCGCTGGCGGCGTTCCTTGTGCCGGAACAATCCCGGAACGTCACCCGGCAGATCATCCATGAAAATGACGGGTACACCCTTCTGTGCCAGCACCAGCAGCGCTTCCATCGTTTGGTGCGGGATGTGAACCATCGGCGGTACCAGGATGACCTGACCCGGACGCGGCGCGCGTTCCTTCAGCATTTGGTCTGAAATGTAGTCGAACGTATAGCCGCGCGTCCAAAGCGACCGCGCCAGCGTTCCGAACGGAATGGTATAAAGTCCCTGCGTCAGGTAATGCACATCCAGCATCCTGATCACTTCCGCGCGGCCGGTCTGCGACCAGATGTCATAAATGGGGAAATAGATCAGAATTTCATTGTCGGGCTCCGCATGCTGGAGGATATGCTGACATTCGGCAATGTAGGCCGTCAGCGCCGGCAGCTCCTCAAAGAAATGCGAAGTGTGGCCGTAATGCGTGGAGGCGTAAAAAAGCCGTCCGGGAAAATCTTTCCAGTAGGGCGAGTAGGCCGTCCCGTGAAAAAAGATGTGATTGATGCCTGCGGTGAAAAGCTCGTCTATCTGCGGCTTGATCTGGGAAAGCGACACGGAAAAATGATCCCCCAGCCAGGTTGTGGATTCGCTGGAAACCAGCGGCTTGCCCGTGATATGCGCCGCGGACGAGGCAAACTTCATCGTCAGCGGATCCGGATGCCCAAAACGCGCCGGTTCATACTTCGGGTCATGGCGCAGACCTGGTATTTTGAAACCGCTGTCGCCGAAAGATTCCGTCTCAGGGATATCGGCCAGCGCATACAAGTCCAGCAGATTCCCCGGCGAGCCGTGAGCTTCATAGCGCACCGTGGTAACACCCATCTTGTGGCACAGCTCTACCCAAGGCGCGGCGAACTGATCCCGGATCAGATCCGAAACCGTTTCGCAGTAATCACACACCACACGCGAAGCCAGCGGATTTGATGATTTCGGATTCAGACAATCCAGATAGTCCATGAGATCGTAACCCCGAAGCTCGCGGAACCGCTCCGGCAGATCCCGTGTACAGTTGGCTCCATAGACCTCGTAGGAATCATCATAAAAAGCGCGGGGTCTCTGTTCCAGAGGCGCGAACGCATCGCTGAATCGTTTGGCGTAAAACTCAATTGCGGGTCGGCTGAACGGATCCAGCACAAAACCCTCACCGCCGGGTGCCGCGCGTTTGACCTTCTGACCGGTGGACGTGATCTTGAACTCACCTTTCTCGACCCTGAACCGCTGCGCGCGGAATTCCTCCGGGATATCGGGACCGCCAAAAGGCCAGCCCGTTCCCATCGTCATATCCACACCCATTCCCAGACGGTCGGCTTCCCGGATCGTATGGCTCAGGACTTCCATCCAGCGTTCGGACAGGTACGGGATGTAGTTGGCTTCGTCCCCCTTCTCGCCATAGATCGGGATGATATGCACGCCGCCCAGACCGGCGCGACTCATTCCCTCCAGCTGTTCGGTGATGTCCGCTTCCTTGACGGAACTGCCCATCCACCACCAGTAAGTCCACGGCTTTTCTGTCACGGTAAAAGAGTAAGCTGCGGCCGTCATCCAGCAGAAAAACACCGCTAACGCAAGCATACCCTTTCGTATACACATGATCATCCTGTCCTGTTTCATATCTGACCTCATAAAAACCTCACACTGTTGTCGTGTGAGGTTTTTCGGAAATATTTTAATAGAGTTTTACACTTCCCAACCTTTGCGGGCAGGCGGATTCAGATATTCGTTGGCTTTTTCATTATTAGTGAATTTGCCCATTCTGCCGTCCCATTCCAGTTTCTCGTCGGGGAAGAGCATCGCTATGCAGCCCAGCAGTCCCACTTCAGTGAGCTTGCCGCAGTAGCTGAAGGGAGATTCGGCAACACCTTCGCCTTTGCACGCCTTGATCCACTCCTGGTGATAGCCGGGAGATTTCGGGATACGGGTCGGTTCCTGGGAGAGACTCTTCATCTTCTCTTCATCCAGCACCTTCACACCGGTCGCGCCATGGGAACCGTAAAGGATATCGCCTTTGTCGCCGATGATGTGACCGCCCATCTCAAAGAATTCCGGGCCGATGCCGGGGAACTTCTTGTCGGGATCCTCGAATCCTGCCGGACGCGGAGGACGGCACTTGCCTTCGTACCAGGTCACCTTGAGCGGCTTCTCGCGGCCGCCGACCTTGAACTCGAACTCGATCTCGCTGGAGACCGGGAAGACCTGCGCGTACTTCTTCGGGTCATAATCCACCGGATGCGCCGTGATCGTGCTGGGATAATCCAAAGCCAGTGCGTAGAACAGCGGATCGGCGATATGGCAGATCCAGTCACCCAGAACACCTGAGCCGAAATCGCGCCAGAATCTCCACACGCCCGGAACGTACAGCGGATGATAATCGCGGGCAGCCGCGCCGCCCAGCCAGAGATCCCAGTTCAGGGTCTTGGGCACTTCATGCTTCTCTTTCAGCTCACCCAGCCGGGAGATAAAGGAGTAGCTGCTGTTGCACATTAGATGGGCTTCCTTCACCTGACCGATCACTCCGTCCTCCAGCCATTCCCTGAAGACACGGATGCTGTCATAAGAGCGTCCCTGATTGCCTGCCTGGGTCACGACCTTGCTCTCGCGAGCCAGACGATCCAGTGCGCGCACCTCATGGATGGAATGCGCCAGCGGCTTCTCGCTGAACACATGCTTGCCCCGCTGCATCGCGTTTTTCAGGATGATCGCGTGCGTATGATCCGGGGTCGAGACTGCCACCGCGTCTATCTCCTTTTCATGCTTGTCCAGCATCACCCGGTAATCCTGATAGAACGGCACCTTTTCAAACCGTTTCCTCTGATCCGCGCTGCGGGCTTCATCCACATCGCACAGGGCGACTACCTTTTCCCCGCACAGACCGTTCAAATTATGTCCGCCGCGGCCGCCGATCCCCACAAAGGCGATCGCCAGCTTGCTGTTGGGGCTGGTCTCCCCATGCAGACCCAGTACATAGGATGGAAGCACCGCGCATGCGGTACCACCTAGCAGCATTTCTTTGAGAAAGTTGCGCCGACTTGTCGGTTTCAAGACTCGTTTCATAACAGGTCAGAGTATATCTCTTTTCCCCTCCAATGAACACAAAAAAAATTTGATGCACCCCAACAAATGATATAATATCAACTCGTTGTGGGTGAAAGCTCTGGGTTGAGGTCTTTTGTTTTCATCACACTTCCTTGCCTATGAATTTCATTTGATACTTTCAAAAATGAAAGGGGAAAATGAGTAAATGTAGGAAAGGTGGTGATAAAAAAAGATGATTATTGAAGATTTTACAGCCCTAACAATAATCACCATTGTTATCAGTATCATACTGATAATGAAACGGATTAAATAATCCGCGCAACACGTGCGGGGTGTATCAGCACCCTGCACGTCTTCAATGTATCTCATAAGACTCTCTTTTGCAAATAAAAATTCTTTTTTTCTTGCGTCACGTGGTTGCCTGTGTCCCCAATGAACACAAAAAAATCGTTTGTCGTCCCCTCAGGACATAAAGAACCCCGAATAGATATTAAAAGAACCACGGATGGATACAGATACACGTAGATAAGTTATTGTTATTAAATAAATTATCTATTATTTAAAACTTCGTTCTCTTCCGGCTTATGTTTTTTCCTTTTAATGAAGTTAATAATTTCTTTTATCACCTCTTTTGCAATGATGTACAACCATCCCACTATGATGATACTGAGAGACCATCCCCCTAAATCGAAACTATACCCTGATAAGTGTATCTCTCCATTTGAATCCATAAAGATGCTTAAAGCTAAATGAACACAAATGATTATCGCGGTAAATACGCCTAACTCTCTTAATAAATAACTTTCCTTTAGGTTTTTTCTATTCTTTTTCTCCATCGTCGATCAAATAATCAAAGTCCGGTTCAAAAATGATTTGAGGGTCTTCTTTATAATGACCTCCTAAATAACGTATTTGCTTCCTCAACATTGGAATATCATTTGTCAGCGAAGATTGATACAAAGCATTCAATCGTATAGCATCCATTCGTTTATAATCAGATATTTCATGCATGCCTCCCAAGATTAACACAAGTCCTCCATAATAAAAAAATATCAAAACAAGGAACAAAAAAAGCAAAAGATAACGCCATCCCTTTTTTCTGATAAGTGGATAAATGAAAACAACAATGCACCACAACAAAAGGAGCAAACCACTCAGTATAATTATTACCTCAGAAGTTTCTCTATCTTCTCTCTGATCAGAAATTTCTTCTTTAATCCAAAGATCAGTATCAGGGTAAGTGATCTCCCAATCATCTTTTGAATGTGCTTGATAATATAGTATCTTCTCCCTTAACGCATCAAGGTTATTGGTTAATGCAGTTTTATATAAATCATTGAATATAAGTGAATTTAAATGATAAAAATGAACATAGGGGCTACTACTTCTCGTTTTTAAAGCTCCTATCCCCCACACAAAACATATAAGCAAAAAGAACGAAAGAAATAAAAAAGCCCGCAGCGTCATTTTCTTAATGAGCACATAAGCTAAAAGGGCTATGCCCCACAACAATATCAAAATAACTGCCCCGTTCACCTCAAACCTCTTTCATTCTCAAAGAGAAAAAGAACTCTGTCAAGCGGTTTCTCAAGGCAATGGGCTTTGATTACAAAGGAAACTTCACTGGGTCAAGCTAACCTCTGAATCTATAACGCGTTAAGCAATTCCTATACCTTGCCAGTGGGAAGGTCAAACTGGCTTTTAAAGTGATTTGACGAAAACAGGTTTTCTATGTACATTTTTTGCCAGTGGGATTTTGTGATTTCACATGTAATTAAGGGGGCATCGAGTGATGCCCTTTTTTATTCCCCTACGCCCCTTCGGGGCTGAGACGAACAGGTCGCTCATATCTACAGAACATATTGTTATTGAATAAGTTATCTGTGTGTATCCGTGTTCATCTGTGGTTCTTTCATATTCATCCGTAGTTCTTTATAAAACCGTGTTGAACCGGGAGATGATTTTGGCTTTTTCGATGTCGTCCCCGATGAAGACCAGCTCCGTTTTCGGGTCAGCTCCTTCTTCCTCGCCTTTGACGGCAAAGAGACCGTCCGCCATGTCGAAGCGCACCCACTCGCCGCCGATCTTCAGCGTTCCCTTGGCGCGGCAGACAGCACCCATTTCCCCGTTGAGCAGATCCTGCAGCAGGATCACCAGCTGAGCCGGGTTTTTCAAACTTACATTTTTCAGAGTGAAAGAGTGCAGGTGCGGAGAATGACCTCCATGTTCCGGCGCGACTGCTTTCAGCCGGGCTTCCCCTTCGCTCAGCAGCAGACCGTGCCACCAGTCATCATCCATTTGCTTGTACGGACGCTCCACGATCTCCGCCGCGGGATTCAGCTCCCGGATCCGTTGGCAGACCTCGCGGATCACCGCCTCCTCTTCATTCTCGATCTTGGACAGCACGACCGTCCCAGCATTCCGGATCTGATCCTGATAGATCTCGCCATACTGATTCAGATTCGCGTGGAATCCCCGCGGAGGCACGATCACGACCGGACGGAGCAGTGAGATTTTTTCGTAACTGATCTTGCCGATATTCTCCAGCAGACTACCCAACCGGGCCGCGCCCGTCGGCTCTACGACCAGATATTCCGGATCCAGTGTGGAAGAGATAGTGAGGATCGAAGCCGAAAAATTCTCCTTCATCGTGCAGCAGACACAGCCCTCCAGCATTTCCCAGACGTTGACATTCTTTTCCGCGGAGATCTCGCGGCTGTCCAGGCTGGTCTGACCGTATTCATTCTCCAGCACGACCAGTTCCCGTCCGGTGCACCGGATCAGTTGACGGATGAAGGTCGTCTTGCCCGCGCCCAGGAATCCGGAAACGATGAGTATTTTCATTTGCTTTCGCTCACAAAAAAAGGTTCCGGGCAGTTCAGCACCGCCCGAAACCTGAATAAATTCCTTACAGATTAAGCAAGCTTCACAACCGGCTTGATCAGATCCGCCGGTTTGTCTTTCATCAGCTGCAGAGCTTCGGGGATATGCTCCCAGCCTTCAAAGACGTGTGTGCTGAGCGGGCTTACATCCAGACGTCCGCTGGAAACCAGGGAACCCAGCTTCTCCATGCGCAGACGACCGCCCGGCATCAGACCGCCGTTGATCGTCTTGTGGCCCATGCCAACGCCCCATTCCACGCGCGGGATATTGATATAATCGCCGCTGCCCAGATAGTTCACACTGCCGATATTGCCGCCCGGCTTGAGAGATTTGACCGCGGATTCAAATGTCGCCACGGTACCGCCGGCGATGACGACCTTGTCCACACCTTTGCCGTTGGTCATGGCCATCACCTGATCTTCGATCTTGCCCTGTTTGTAGCTGATGAAATCGGTCGCGCCGTATTTCTTGGCAGCCGCCACACAGACCGGACGGGTACCCACAGCGATGATTCGGGAAGCGCCGCGCAGATTCGCGCCCGCCACAGACATCAGACCCACCGGGCCGATGCCGATCACCAGCACCGTGTCGCCAAACTGAACGTCCGCCAGCTCCACACCGTGGAAGCCGGTGGGAACCATATCCGAGAGCATACACGCGTCCACATAGTTGATATTGGGCGGCAGCAGCGCCAGATTGCCGTCAGCGTCATTCACATGGAAGAACTCGGAAAAGACACCATCTTTGAAATTGGAGAACTTCCATCCGGCCAGCATACCGCCGGAGTGCATGGAATAGCCCGCCTGGGCTTCCAGAGAATTCCAGTCAGGTGTGATAGCGGGAACCAGCACCTTGTCGCCGGGTTTGAAATCCTTGACCATCGAACCCACTTGAACGACCTCGGCACAGCCTTCATGGCCCAGAACCATATTATGGCGGTCGCCGACAGCGCCTTCCCAAACTGTATGCACATCAGAGGTGCAAATAGCGATAGCCAGAGGCTTGCAAATCGCGTCCATAGGTCCGCACGCGGGAACCTCTTTCTCGATCCAGCCGACTTCGCCGATCTTCAACATTGCAAAACACTTCATAATCTAACTCTTGCCTTTTTGAAAATAATTTTCAATAGCTGTTGGGAATTTACCACTTTCAAAGAAAAAGTCAAATAATATATTAATATATTATTATAACTAAATCTAATAGTAAAATTTAAAAAAACAAATAAAACGTCTGGAAAGTTTTAGTGCTTTGAATACTTGGAACTTAGATCGCGAAGGCGATCGTTCCACACACGGTAAAGCTCCACCGTGGCCCGCACGTCGCGCATACAGTATTCGGCGATCTCGCGGTAGCGCCCCTCCTCCATCATCCGGGGAACATCATGGCCGGTCACGCCCTGCGCCTTGGGTGAAACGATCCCGAAGACCTTGCAGTAAAAATCCAGATTGAAAGTGCGGGCCGCGCCGGTACGTCCGCTCACATTGTAGAAAGTCAGCTGATCCAGCAGGTCGCAGTGCGGCGATTCCTGATACCGGTAGCCCAGCCAGTCTTTGCGGCTGATGGGCACATTCAGCGCCGCTGAACGCAAATACAGGAACGGCACATCAAACGAGCGCCCGTTGAAAGTCACCACCGTGTCGAACTTGGCGGCGGCCTCCCAGAAACTGGCCAGCAGTTCCGCCTCGTCCGGGCAGGGAATGAACTCCACATCACTGCCGGGAGGTGTCTCCTCGAAATCATCCGCCAGATAGAGCGACTTGCCGCGAAGTGTGTGCGGATTCATCATCCCGATGCTGACCACCTGACCCGTCAGCGCCCAAAGGCTGAACAGATTGGATATCTCGGCGCGTTTCCGCTCACGGGAAACCTCGTCCGGCTGCGACTCTGCCTCACGAAACAGGTATTCCTGCTGGACCTCGTCGAAATTCTCCACAGGCTGAGCCGTCGTCTCGATATCGAATACCATCGTTGACATAAACAAAACCCAATCAATGAGATCAATATGTGATCCCGTCCCCGATCTTCTGGATCAATTTCGGCTCCTCGATCACGGTCACCTCTCCTTCGGGAGTCAACCGCACTTTCTTCTCAAAAAAGCCCTCCACCTGAATGATGGAGTAAACGATCAGAGTAGCCTCGAACCCCTGCGCCGTCTGGATGGCGCCACTCAGCCGGGGCGGATTCCTCTTGGCCTTTTTCAGCGCCTTTTCATTGCTGTCAATCGCTACGCACACGACCGGGCTGACAAAAAGATTCTCATAAGTGGCCAAATAGTTCAGCGCCTCCTCCGTATTGCGGATGCCGCCAAACAGTGTGGCATAGTTTTTGGGAGTGATCAGGTAATACTCTTTGTCTTTCTTGACCAGATAAAACGGCCCCAGACCTGCCATATCCAGAGGCAGATTTCCGCGTTCATCATCCTTCAGGGAAACTTGATAGAAACCTTCATTCTTCACACGGGGGATCAGATTGCTGAACTTGTGCTTCTTGATCTCATACTTCTTCTTCAGCGAGATGACCGTGCCTTCATTAGGGATCTCGTCCATATCATCGCTCACCTCCAGCAGCAGCAGATTGAGCATGTACGGACTGGTCTCATGATCTTTGGGCACCTTAGCCTCCAGCTTGACCGAGGAATCCTCCAGCTGAGCCTTTTTCGCGGAAGCGGAATAGCCCAGGCTGCAATATCCCATTGCGATACATGCTGTTAAAATATAAAATAGTTTTCTCATGATGGAGGCTCCCTCTAAAAAACAAGAGACGCAATCGCTTGCGTCCCTTTGCCAATCAAACTCTTAAACCGAGGCTTCTTCGATCGCGTCCGTGATGACCTTTTCGCTTTTCAGCCCCATCATCTGTTTCACCACGACACCATTCTTGAAAATGAACATCGCGGGGATGCTG
>JAEENR010000128.1 GCA_016283885.1 Verrucomicrobiota bacterium | reverse complement strand
AAAGAAACCGAGAAAACCTCCGGCTTCTCCTGTGATCCAATGACGATAGATGTGGATACCGTCCAAAGTTTCTTCCGGAGTCGTATAACCACGCATCCGGGGACAAATCACAGCCACCTCATATCCCGCGTCCCGCAAGGCACAAGATTCCTGCCAAACCCGACGATCCAGCGGTACCGGCAAATTCTCAACAATGATCAGAACACTTTTTTTAGAAGCAGACATTCTCCATCCTATTTAACAATTTACAGAACAAGGGATATCCCAGTGGGGTTTGGGTTCCTCATCCAAAAGCAAATCTATATTTTTCTGTAATCCCAAACGGGTCAGCTTCAGCCAGGCCAAAGCGCCGATCATCCCCGCGTTATCCGAACATAGAAGACCGGAAGCCATTTTGAGCTTGATCCTCCGGCGTTGGCAAGCCTCCGCCAAAGATGCCCTTAATTGACGATTTGCGGTCACTCCTCCCGCCGCGGTGATACAGGAAACTTTCAGTTTTTTCGCAGCCTGGATCGCTTTCCCTACCAACACATCAACGATCGCAGCTTGCACACTGGCGCAAATATCCTTCAAACCTTGCTCGCTTTCAGCAATATCCGCGTGATCTCTCAAAAAATAACGAACAGAAGTTTTTAAACCGCTGAAACTGAAATCAAATCCCGGATCATGCAGCATAGGACGGGGAAAATCAAAAGCCTTCGGATCACCGTCTGCAGCCAGACGATCCATCACCGGACCACCGGGATATGGTAAACCTAACAGCTTCGCAGTCTTATCAAAACATTCCCCGGCCGCATCATCCAAAGTTCCCCCAAGCACTTGATGTTTCAATGGCTCCGAAACATGAACCAGAAGAGTATGACCACCACTCACCACTAAAGCTACAGAGGGCTCAAAATCCTCTATATTCATTCGAGGGAAATCCTCACCGGGAGCCAATGATATCCAGGCAGAATAAAGATGTCCTTCATGATGATGCACCCCCAAAAACGGGATCTTCAGCGCGCGCGCCATAGATTGCCCTGCTTTTAATCCAATCAGCAAAGCCCCCGGCAAACCGGGACCCCGTGTCGCCGCGACCGCATCTAAATCCGAAGGTGTGATTTTCGCCTCTTTCAATGCCTGCCGTGTCACCACGGGCAGATTTTTGAGATGTTCCCGTGTCGCCAGTTCCGGAACGACACCCCCATATTGGGCGTGAAGAGCGATCTGTGACGAAACAACATTGGAAAGGATCTGGCCATCAGAGATGACAGCCGCGCTCGTTTCATCGCAAGAACTCTCCAAAGCCAACAATCTCATTGCCCGGTTTCCTCTTGCAAGCATCGTCAACAAGATAAGCTGTTGGCTTTTACTTCTTCTTGCTCTCAAGGATCATCATACCGCGAAGCAGATCACGGGCGCGATCCAACTGGATATCCTCCACTTTTTCAACAAAAGTGCGTTTTTCTTCACTCAGATTCTTGATGACATCCTCAGCTCCTTCCAATTTCTTCAGATAGAGAGCTTCTTCTTCCTCCAATGTCATCGGCACCAGAATATCCGGAGTGATGCCTTTTTCATGAATGACCTTGTGACTGGGAGTATAATATTTCGCTGTTGTCAGGCGAAGAGCCATATCATCCGGCAGAGGGATCACCGTCTGGACAGAACCTTTGCCAAAGGTTTGATCTCCTAAAATGATCGCCCGCTTGCAATCCTGCAAACATCCCGCAACGATTTCAGACGCACTGGCGCTGGATCCATTGACCAAGACTACCATCAGTACTCCGGGAAGATTATCTTTGCCTCTGGAGAAATACTTTATCTCATTTCCTGTACCGGCACGGCCTTCCGTAGATACAACGAGCTGTCCGGTGGGTAAAAACATTTCACACACACCGGCGGCTTGTGAAAGCAGTCCGCCCGGATTATTGCGCAGATCCAGGATCAATCCTTTGATATCCTGTTTCTTAAAATTACTGACAGCGGCGGCCAGATCTCTTGTAGTTTGCTCACCGAATCCGGTCAGCTTCACATAACCGATCTTATTGGTATCCACATTGAAAGCACGCTTGCCGTCAATATCTTTGACCGTATCCACCTTGATAATGGCACGGGTGATCGTGATCTCTTTGATTTCTCCGCTGGACGGACGGGATATTGTGATCGTGACATCAGTTCCCGGCTGCCCGCGCAAAAGCTTCACAGCGTCATCCAGACTCATCTTCTGAGTCAGCTGATCATTGATCTTGATGATCTTATCTCCCGGCATCACACCCGCCTTATAGGCCGGAGTGTCTTCCATGGGGGCGATCGCGGTCAGCGCGTTATCACGCAGCCCCACCTGGATACCCACGCCGCCAAAAGCACCTTCCGTATCCTTTTTCAGCTCCGCGTATTTTTCCGGTGTCATGAACTCGCTGTGAGGATCCAATGAAGAGAGCATACCCTCCAAAGCCCCTTGAACCAGATCGTCGTATGAAACCTTATCCGCATCCACATAATCAGAACGGACTTTTTCCAGCACACGGGTAAAAAGCTCCATGCTCTTATAAGCAGATTCACGGGGATTTTCAGCATCCGCGCGAGCAGACCAGTACAGATTAGCGCCGTAAAATAAGTTAAAAGCCAGCAATCCCGCTACCGGGACATAAATCAAAAACTTCTTCATCACTATAGAACGTCCCAAGACGTCTTTGCATTGTACCCATTTAGACTGAATTTTGGCAAGAATGTTGCAATATAAAATCTCACTGAATCATCAATTATTTTGATTCTCATGCCAAAAATTCTTTTTTAATGGCGGCTCTGTTCCATCGATCCCCTGCACATTTGCGGGATCCACATCCAAAGACGGCCAAACCAATTTTCCTTTAAGTTGTTCATCCTCACGCATGAAAGAACCTAAGCGCAGTGAATTGCAATCCAACCACAGCAATATCATCCGACGTTCCTTCTCAGAAACCCGTTTCTGGTGTGCCTCGCTTAACAGTGTCTTTCCGATCCGGCAGGAACGAGCGCCAAACTTGCCGGGGATCGTTCTTGAACCTCCGTGGATACCGGGATAATCACCCACAGTCGTGCCAAACATACCGCCGGAAAACCAGAAAGTATCTTCTTTCAGAGCTTCATAACTCATGTCTTGCAAACCTTTTCCGCTTTTCCGGTGACAAGGGAGACAGGTTTGCTCGAAAATCGGTTTGATCTGTCGGTAATAGCTGATCGGCTCGATTGGATCCATCTCCGGCTGCAGTTTGGCCGGGGCTTTTCTCATCGCCATAGGAACACCTTTCACCACCGGCGGACGATCATTCGGTTCATGACATCCAACACATGAAAGTTGTTCTCCCGGAAAAACAAAAGAAACAGATCGCATCGAGTGGACAGCCGTTTTGTTCTCATCCAGCAGCTGATAAATAAGTTCCTTGGCCACAGGAGCCTCAAAGTAAACACTTCCATCCTCTTCCACCGGAACGATCCCCAAAGGGATACGCGGAGTATTTTCCCGTTCATATCCGGCCATCGGTTCACCCATCGCATGATTTTCTTTGAGAATATTCTGAACCACACGCAGATACTTGATCTTTACATCCTTAGGCAAAGGCATATCTGTATCATAAACATTCATGACTGAAATCGTTGCCAAAGGACGATCTTTTATATCCGCCCGCTTTCCCTGATAAGTCCGGGTCGGCACGATCGGCGGCGTTGGACGCGGAACCATTGGGATCGGATCCAGCATACGGAAACGCTCATCTATAAGAGGATTTATTTCCCGTATCCCGCAAAGGATCTCTTGATTGCCAAAACGATCCAGCAGAATGATATCCTCCCAGCAATTAGACAGGAAAAAATCTTCGCTCAATGGCCAGGGAGTTCCGTATTTATAATGTCCTCGAGCAGGATACTCTGTCTCCGGGAAAAGCTCATCCGGTGTTAAACGCTTCACCTGAGAAACATAATTATCGTCCTTGA
>JAEENR010000127.1 GCA_016283885.1 Verrucomicrobiota bacterium | reverse complement strand
TTCTTTGGCACGGTTCACGGACTCTTCCAGCGAAAAACCGCGGCACAGAAAGGCGGTAATGGCCGAGGAAAACGTACAGCCTGTGCCATGAGTGGATACCCCGTTGATAAACGGCTTGCAAAATATGGATTCCCGGCTGCCGTCCCACAGAATATCGACCGCCTGATCGGAATCCCTCAGATGGCCGCCTTTGGCCAGGACTGGACACCCAAACAGCTGATACAACTCGCGGGCAGCATCGGATAATTCAGAACGGTTTTGAATCGGATGCTTCAGCAAATAAGCGGCTTCATCCAGATTCGGGGTCAACAGTGAAGCCAGCGGGAACAACTCGCGGCACAATACCTGGACCGCATCGCTCTGCATCAACTCCGCGCCGCTGGTGCTGATCATCACCGGATCCACGACCAGTTTTACGGATTTATCCTTCAGAAACTCCGCCACGGCATGGATCAGCTCCGCATTGTAAAGCATCCCTGTTTTGACTGCTGACGGAGGCAGCTCCCTGAAAACGGCCAAGAGCTGATGGCGTAAAAAATCAACGGAAGACGGCATGACCGCCAGGACTTCCGCCGGATTCTGGGCTGTCATGCAGGTCAATACGGAACAACCGTGTACCCCCAGAGCGGCAAAGGTTTTGAGATCTGCCTGTATCCCGGCACCGCCGCCGGTATCAGCCCCGGCTATCGTCAGTGCTATAGGCAATGAAGTACGATCCATATCCATAAAATTTCCCCCGGTTCCTTATACCCGTTTTGAACGGTCTCATAAAGCAAAAAAGCTCTTCCCAACGGAAGAGCTCTGAAAAAACTTACAAACTTCTATTACGCTTTGGCTTCGCCTTCAGCGGGTTTGTCAGCGGCCTTGGCTTCTTCGGCCTTCACTTCCGCTACAGTGGCAGGAGCCGGAATATCCTTTGTCGCGGCCGGAGTTTCGGCGGCAGCAGGCTTGGTCTCATCCACCCATTCAATGATGGCCACGCGGGAGGCATCGCCGCGGCGCTGGACAGCAGCATGAATGATGCGGGTATAACCACCGGTGCGGTCCTTTTGGGCAGGTGCCAGCTCTTTGAACAGAGTAGTCACGGCATCTTCCTGGTGGAGATCCGCCACAGCCAGACGACGATAATGGAGTCCGCCTCTCTTGCCGATCTCTTTGCGGATGATTTTCTCATCGGTGATACCCTCTTTAGAGAGGTTTTCACGAATAAGAGCTTCACGAGCCAGAGATTTACGAGCCAGAGTCATCACCTTTTCGGCGACAGGACGAACAGCCTTGGCTTTCGCTAAAGTGGTAGTAATGCGTTTGTGTTTGATCAGACTGCAAACCATGTTTGCCAGCATCGCGTTGCGGTGGGCAGTGGTACGTCCAAGCTTAGCAGTACGTTTTAAATGACGCATAAAGTATAATTACTGATTCGGTTGTTTATCTTTAACTTCTTTATTAATTGATTCGATAAGCTCATTATCAAATTTCATGCCCAGGCTCAAGCCCAGAGCAGTCAGCTTATCCTTGATCTCATTTAACGACTTCTTACCGAAGTTGCGGTATTTGAGCATTTCCTGTTCACCCTTCATAGCCAGCTGGCCGACCGTAGTGATGTTCGCGTTGTTCAAGCAGTTAGCCGCACGCACACTCAGCTCGATTTCGTTGACGCTCATGCACAAGAGCTTGCGCAGCTGCGCACGCTGATCATCGCGCTGGGCGACCTCTTCCTCGAACTCGATCGAAGTTCTGTCATAGTTGACAAAGACATCAAAGTGATGGTGCAGGATCGCAGCCCCCTGAGTCAGCGCGTCATCCGGAGTGATGCGGCCATCGGTCCAGATTTCCAGGACCAGACGGTCATAATCGGTACGCTGCCCCACACGGGCGCTTTCCACGGCATAACGGACACGTGTCACCGGAGAGAACAGAGAATCGATCGCGATCACGCCAATGGGCTGATCCAGCTTCTTATTCTCATCACCGGGGCAGTATCCACGGCCGATGCGCACATCGAATTCCATATCCAGCTTGCGCTTCTTATCCAAAGTGCAGATCAGCTGATCCGGATTCACGCATTCTACGTTCTGATTGGTCTGGATATCCGCGGCAGTCACAGGACCCTCTTTATTCACAGAGAGATAAAGAGTTTGCGGATCCCGTGTAAAAGCCTTGAAAAGGATTTTCTTCAGGTTCAGGACGATCTCGGTGACATCCTCCACCACGTCTTCAATGGTGGTAAACTCATGCATCGCGCCTTCGATCTTGACGTTCGTGATGGCAGCTCCCTCCAGAGAGGAAAGCAGCACCCGGCGCAGAGCGTTGCCCAGCGTATAACCGTAACCGGTCTCAAACGGCTCGGCAACAAATTTCGCGTATGTAGGGGTCGCGGTCGTTTCATCTTTCCACAACCGCTTAGGCATTTCAAAACGGCCTAATCTTACTGGCATAATATATCTTTCTTAAAGCAGTTTTAATCTGAGCCTGCACCCTATCCCGTGGGAGCAAGCCCCATATACCTGCTAAATTGAATGAATCAGTGTTAACGGGAATAGAACTCAACGACAGCCTGATCATTGGCGATCGGCTGGATGTCTTCACGAGTCGGCATACGCATGATCGTGCCGCGGAAGGAATCTTTATTCAGACCCAGCCACGCGGGGATGATGCGGTTCGTGCTCAGCTCCATGTTGTGAGCGGCCAGCTGACGGGAGACGGCTTTTTCTTTAACGTCCACCGTGTCACCAACTTTGACAACATAGGAAGGGATCGTCACCTTGCGGCCGTTGACCAGGATATGGCCATGGACCACCATCTGACGAGCCTGAGCGCGGGTTTGACCGAAACCCAGTTGATAAACAACATTGTCCAGACGTGTCTCCAGCATTTCCAGCATGATTGTGCCGGTCACACCACGACGACGAGCTGCGGCTTCATAGATATTACGGAACTGCTTCTCCAACAGACCATAATAATAACGCATCTTCTGTTTCTCCATCAGACCCATAGCATACTCACTGTTCTTGCGGTGAGCTCTCGGACCATGGACTCCGGGGGGATACTGTCTGCGTTCAAGATACTTGGAATTACCAAAAATTGCTACGCCGAAACGACGGCTAATGCGAACTCTCGGACCTTTGTAACGTGCCATAATTTCTAAATCTCCTATTTATTTATTTGTTTTAGACGCGACGACGTTTACGTGGACGACATCCGTTGTGCGGAACCGGAGTCACATCTTTGATTGTATTAATGTCCAAACCAATAGCTTGCAGAGCGCGGATGGCGGATTCACGTCCGGCACCGGGGCCGCTCACGCGCACTTCCACTTCACGCATGCCATGAGACAGAGCCTGACGGGCTGCGTCCTGAGCCACCTGCTGAGCCGCGAATGCGGTGCTCTTGCGGGAGCCTTTGAAACCTACGCGGCCGGCCGTTGCCCAGGCAATGGTGTTGCCGTGCATATCGGTAATGGTAACGATGGTATTATTAAAACTGGCATCAATGTGTGCGATACCGTTTGCGATATTCTTTGCGCCTTTGACCTTGATGATCTTGCGCGCGGCTGTAAGGTCTTCACCGAGCAGTTCCGCCACTGTAGGAGCGGAAACCACACCCACCTGGGGTTGTTCGGGAGCTTTTTCTGCTTCCTTGGCCTCTTCCTTGGCAGTCTCGCCTTCAGCCTTGGGTTCAGCAGCTTTTGCCTTACCTTCTGTCTTCTTTCCTTCAGCCTTTGCCTTAGGAGCGGCCTTAGCCTTCTTAGGCTTGGCCTCTGTTGTTGTTTCCTGCTTTTCTTCCGCAGCAGGAGCCGCTTTCTTAATCTCCTCTTCTGCAGGAGCCGTATTTTTGTTGGTCTCGTCAGCCATAATCGTTTAGTGGATACCAGCTTTGGCGTTAGGGTTGCGCTGCACACCGACGGTCTTACGCGGACCTTTGCGGGTGCGAGCATTAGTTGATGTTCTTTGACCACGAACCGGCAGGCTGCGCAGGTGGCGGATGCCACGATAGCATTTGATGCCCTGGAGCCGTTTGAGGTTCATTCCGACTTCGCGTCTTAAATCGCCTTCAATCAGATAGCCGTCATTTTGAATGATGCTGACGATCTGAGACAGATCCTGATCTGTCAGGTTTTTGGCCCGAACACTCGGGTCAATTTTAGCCTTTGCAAGTATTTCCTTCGCTATGGAAGGGCCGATACCATAGACATACCTTAGCGCAATATCAATGCGCTTTTCGCTGGGTATATCTACACCTAAAATTCTAGCCATATTCTATATTGTTTAGCCTTGACGCTGTTTATGCCGTGCATTCGAGGAGCAAATCACACGAATCACGCCCTTGCGGCGCACTATTTTACAGTGCTCGCACATTCTTTTTACCGATGCTCTAACTTTCATGTTATCGCTTAGTTTAATTTACTCAAAATACTGCCTTCTGAAAGATCAAAAGGCGATACTTCTAATATGACCCACTCACCGATACGGAGTTCAATCGGGTCCTTCTTCAACTCCGAACAAAAAAAAGCGATGACTCGATGCCCATTTATCAGTTCAGCAACCCACAACTTATCTCGTTTTTGCTCAACGATCTTCGCTGCGATGTGCACCGCTCCTAATCTGGACATGTGAGTATCTCCGGTTCCCCATCTGTTATTAGAACCGTATGTTCAAAATGGGCTGAAAGGCTACCATCTTTGGTCACCGTTGTCCAGCCATCTCTTAAAATCCTTAATGCTTCCCCCCCGGCATTGACCATCGGCTCGATCGCGATCGTCATCCCGGGAACCAGCAAGGGCGATTTAGACCCATCCACAAAATTAGGGACTTGAGGCTCTTCGTGGAGATGCTTCCCCACTCCGTGGCCCACGAATTCTTTTACCACACTACAGCCATGGCTTTCAACCCATTTTTGCACGGCAAAGGAAATATCCGAAACTCTGTTTCCTTTTTTAGCTTGTTGAATCCCCTTTTTCAGAGCAGTTTCGGTCACGTTCAGCAGTTCCTGCACGTCCATGGAACAGCCGCCGGCCGGCACCGTCATCGCGTTGTCGCCGATGTACCCCTCATAAGAGACACCGACATCCAGGCTGACGATATCGCCCAGCACCAGCCGCTGGGTGCTGCTGCCGATCCCGTGAATGATAACATCATTCACCGAGATACAAATTTGCCCCGGAAACCCGTGATAATTATAAAAAGCGCTCTTTCCACCATAGTAGTCCATGCGCTCTTTGGCATATTGGTCGAGCTCCAGGGTCGTTACTCCGGGCTGCACCATTTTGGCAACATCCCGGAGTACACGAGCCGAAACTTTGCCTGCCGCCCGCATCCCTTGTATCCCTTTCTCATCTTTGATCGGAATTCTCATGATACTTCTTACAGGCCGTTCGTTATTCAACAAAAATTTTCAATTTCAAGACGTTTTAGAAACGTCCGCGAATACGTCCCTTCTTGAGGAAGCCGTCATAGTGCCTCATCATCAAGTGGGACTCGATTTGACGCATAGTGTCCAATACTACACCGACAAGAATCAGAATGCTTGTTCCTCCAAAGAAGCTGGCCACATTATAATCGATCTTGAAGTAGCCATACATCGTCATCGGAATAATCGCAATGATCGTCAGGAAGATCGCACCCGCCAGAGTCAAACGGCTCATCGCGTGGTGCAGGAAATCACAGGTCACCTGGCCGGGTCTGACACCGGGGATATACCCGCCGTTCTTCTTCAGATCGTCTGAGATCTGCAGCTCATTGAACTGAGTCGCCACCCAGAAATAGGTGAAGAAGATGACCATAGCGGCATATACGATCAGGTACAGCAACTGGCCGGAATGCAGCTGACGGGCGATCTCATTGAAGAGTTTCACCTCGAAAGCGCTTCCCAGATAGGTGAAGATCGTAGCAGGGAACATCAGCAGCGCCTGAGCAAAGATGATCGGCATAACACCCGCGTAGTTCACACGCAGCGGCAGGAAGGAAGTCGTTCCCGCGTAGGATTTACGACCCACTGTGCGCTGTGCGTACTGAACGGGGATCTTGCGCTGAGCCTGGGTAATCGCGATCACCGAGGCGACCACAACCACCATCAGGACGATCATCAGCACCAGATGGCCCATGTTGAACTGAGAGTCGGCACTGGTGAAGAACATATCCTTAACACCTTGAGCCGCAAGCGGGATACGCGAAAGGATACCGATCGTGATGATCAAAGAGATACCATTACCGATACCGCGTTCGGTGATCTGTTCACCCAGCCACATGAGCATAACAGTACCGGTCGTCAGCAGGATCGCTGTCTGGATCCGGTACCACCACAGATTGTCCACTAATACTAGATTTCCCTCGAAACCGGAGAATAATTTACCCGGATGCTCGAAAGCTAACGCCATCACGAAACCCTGTCCCAGACAGAGCAGTACTGTCAACACACGTCCGTATTGGATGATCTTGATCCGTCCGCCGGCTTCACGGGCCAAACGGCTCAGCTTGCCCACAACAGCGGTAAGCAGCTGCAGGACGATCGTGGCACTAATATATGGCATGATGCCCAATGTACCCACAGCGCAGCGCTCAAGCGCACCACCCGTGAACATACTGTACATACCCAGCAGGCCACCACCTACGTCAGCGTGTGAATCAAAATACTGCTTCAGGAGGCTGCTATCCAGTCCCGGTAAGGGAATGATAGCCGCGAGCCTGCAAATACCCAGAACGATCAGGGTAAAGAAGATACGGGAGCGCAGCTCCGGGATCTTGAAGCAGTTAGCGAATGTATTGACAATATTTTTTAACATGAACAGCGTTCGTTATTTATTCTCGGAGGAAGAACAGACTTTGGCCTTGGATTCTTTCCTCGCTGCCGGAGCGACTTCACAGACACCGCCGGCGGCTTCGATCTTTTGTTTGGCCGCAGCGCTGAATTTATCAGCGACAATGGTCAATTTCTTGGTTAAATCACCGGTCGCAAGGATCTTGACTCCGTCATTGTGACCACGGACTAAACCGCAGGCGCGCAGGGCTGTCTCATCAACGCGAGCACCCTCGTCGAAACGGTTCAGATCACTCAGATTCACAACGGAATAGATCGTTGCAAAACGGATGTTGTTAAATCCGCGTTTTGGAATACGGCGATAGAGGGGCATCTGACCACCCTCGAAACCGGGGCGGATGGATGAACCTGAACGGGCGGTCTGACCTTTGCCACCACGGCCGGAGGTCTTACCCAAACCGCTTGACTCACCTTTACCAAGACGTTTCACCCGATGGCGTGCGCCAGCGCGGGGTTTAAGTGTGTGTAATTGCATACCAATCAAGCTTCTGTTGTTGTTTCATCTTTCGGTTTGCGGTTCAGCCCGCGAACCTGCTGGATTTCATCACGAGTGCGCAGCATCTTCAGAGCGGCGATCGTGGCCTTGACCACATTGGCCGGGTTATTGGAACCCATGCTCTTGCTGAGTACATCCTTGATCCCCACCGCTTCCAGGACTGCTCTCACAGTCTTGCCGGCGATGATGCCCGTACCTTCAGAGGCCGGACGAAGAAGGATCTTGGCTCCATCATAGGTAGCACTGACTTCATGCGGAATGGTGTATCCCTTGTAAGAGATCTTGTCCATGCGCATCTTAGCCAGTTCCGTACCACGACGGATCGCATCAGACACTTCGTTTGCTTTGCCCAAAGCCAGGCCGTACTTGCCGGCGCGGTCACCTACGATGACGAGCGCGCTGAAGTTGAAACGGCGGCCACCTTTGACTACTTTAGAGGAACGGTTGATGAAAACAACCTTCTCATGCAGCTCCGGTCCTTGTTCTTGAGGGAAATCACCCTTCTTCTGCTCAAAGGAACGGCGTTGTGAGCGTCCCTGTCTGCCTCCATTGCGAGGATTCACATTTTTTGCTTCTGACACAGTAAATTCTCCTATAACAAGTTAGAATACTAGACCGGTCTCTCTGGCGGCATCCGCAAGAGCTTTGACCTTACCATGATAAACAGCACCATTTCTGTCAAATACCACCTTGGTGATACCCGCGGCCTTGGCTGCTTCGCCGGCTTTCTTGCCAATCTCCACAGCGGACTTCACGTTTGCGGACAGCTTTGCGCTCTTACCCTCTTTATTATTGGTTGAGACCCAAGCCAGTGTCTTACCGGATTCGTCATCAATAAACTGCACATAGATGTGCATATTGGTGAACTTAACGCTCATACGGGGGCGTTCCTGAGTTCCGTTTACCTTCTTGCGAATCCGCCAGCGGCGAATTCTCAACAACCTGTTTTTCTGAATATTCTTCATCTTTTATTGGACACGGCTTGAACCGTATCCGGGTTGTATTCAAATCAATTATTGAACAGTTTTACCTTCCTTATGAACGACATGCTCGCCCACATAACGAACACCCTTGCCTTTGTAAGGTTCAGGCGGATAGAAGGCTCTGAGCTCAGCGGCTACACGGCCCACATCATTCTTATCGATACCCTCAACGGTGAGTTTCGTACTGGAATCATCCACGGTCACTTTCACGCCAGCCGGCAGATTGTAAACACAGGGATGAGCATAACCCAAAATCATCGTGACCACCTGACCAGCAACGCTGGCCTTGAAGCCGACACCCTGGATTTCGAGTTTCTTCACATATCCTTCGGAAACACCCTTGACCATATTGGCAATACGGGCGCGGCAGGTGCCGTGCATTGCCTTGGAGACGGCGCTGTCATTATCACGTTTGACAACGACCTTGTCAGCTTCCACTTCCACAGAGGTGTGAGGCAGGATGCCAAAGGACAACTTGCCTTTGGAGCCTTCCACAAAAACTTCCTGTCCTTTGACAGAAACTTTCACACCAGCCGGCAGCTGAACGGGAACTTTACCAATTCTTGACATATTCTTCTAATTCCCTTTCTACCAGATATAGCACAGTACTTCACCGCCGCAGTTATTCTTGCGGGCTTCCACCCCTGTCATCACACCCTTGGGTGTGGAAAGGATGACGATGCCCAGGCCGCCCAGGACGCGCGGAATGCTCTTGACGGGCACATAGCAGCGGATGCCGGGCTTGCTGATACGACGCAAGGCCTGAATGACATGCTTACGATTTTGATATTTCAAAGTCAGGGTCAGATTCTTGATCTTATCCCCTTCCACCACATAATCCAGTATGTACCCCTCATCCTTCAGGATGCGGGCAATGGACTCCTTGATTTTGGAGTACGGGACCGTTGCGGTCTTGTGCTGAGCAGCACCTGCATTGCGCACTACGGTCAGAAAATCAGCAATTGTATCCATATAATTTGTTTACCAGCTTGCTTTTGTTACTCCGGGAATCAGTCCATTCCTTGCCATCTCACGGAAAGCGAGACGGGAGACACCGAATTTGCGAAGGAATCCATGACGACGACCACTGAGCGAACAGCGGTTTACGAGACGAACTGTGCTGGAGTTGCGGGGCAACTTGGACAGTCCGGCGTAATCATGGTTGGCCTTCAGTTCTGCGCGCTTAGCGGCATATTTCGCCACCAGTTCGCGTTTCTTCTTTTCACGTTGGATCCAAGATTTCTTAGCCATAATAATTTACCGTCTCTCGGCAAAAGGCATGCCGAGCTTTTTCAGTAGATCAAGGGCCTCTGCGTTAGTTTTTGCAGAGGTAACGATGGTGATATCCATACCCTGGTTCCTTTTGACCTTGTCAGCATCGATTTCCGGGAAGATGACCTGGTTGGCAATACCGATAGAGTAATTGCCGCGGCCGTCAAAACCTCTGGGAGAGATCCCGCGGAAGTCGCGAATACGCGGCAGCGCTGTTGAGATCAGTCGGTCAAGGAATTCAAACATCACTTCTCTGCGCAGGGTTACGTGGCAACCGATTTGCTGTCCTTTGCGCAGTTTGAAATTTGCAACACTCTTGCGAGCACGATCGGGTACCGGCTTGCGCCCGGTGATGGTCATCAATTCCTTGATGGCCTCATCCACAGCACCCTTTTCCGTAGAGGTATCCCAACCCATACGGATGACGATTTTCTCCACCTGGGGAACCTGGTGCACATTGGTGTACTTCCAGTTCTCGATCAGAGCGGGGCGAACGGTCTCTACATACTTTTGATAAAGTCTAGTCGCTTTCATTTATATCCTTACTTTGCGGCTTTAGCCTTTTTACGGGCATCATAGAGCTCTGCCCTCATCAGGTTAGAGATATGAATGGAGCCTTCGCGTTCGATAATGGCGCCGTTGGGATTGGCCTGGGAGCGGCGTGTATGCCGCTTAATCATGTTCAGACCTTCCACCACTGCGCGCTGTTTATCACGCATTACAATCAGAACCTTGCCGCGCTTGCCGCGCAGGGCCGGTTTTCCGTTTTTCTCTTTTCTGCTGCCAGAGATGACGACAACTTCATCACCTTTTCTGATAGCCTTCAGAGCACTCTTTTTATTTTCCATAATTAGATAACCTCCGGAGCCAGTGAAATGATTTTCAAAAATTTCTTTTCACGCAACTCACGAGCCACAGGGCCGAAAATACGTGTTCCTTTCGGATTATTGTCCTTATCAACGATCACGATGGCGTTGTGATCAAATCTCACGCAGGATCCGTCCGCGCGGTAGATCGCTCTTTTGGTGCGAACGACTACGGCGTTGACAACATCACCCTTTTTCACCGTGCCATCGGGAGTAGCTTCCTTGATATGCGCCTTGATGACATCACCAATGCGAGCATACTCCTGATTGGACCCCAGTACACCGATGGCGGCCGCCTTGCGGGCACCCGTATTATCGGCAACGTCTAAAATACTACGAACTTGTAACATCTAATAGCCTCTCTCTCTTTAGATAACGTCGTGTTTTACTATTTTCACCAGACTCCAGCGTTTCAGCTTGGAAAGAGGTCTGGTTTCCTGAATGCACACCGTATCACCAATCTGCGCTTCCTGCTTTTCATCATGAGCGTAGAATTTCTTCTTGGTGATGACAATCTTCCTAAACTGAGGATGTGCATGGCGGCGGGCCACTTCCACCACGATGGTTTTATTCATCTTGTTAGAGATGACCGTGCCTACTTTTTCCTTGCGAACTGATTTCTTGACTTCAGTATTTTCCATATCTCAATAATTAGGCTGATTTTTTACGTTGTTTGGAGAGCTGCGTTTCAACGCGCGCAATATCTCTGCGAAGAGAACGAATGCGGTGTGACTTCTCCAATTGGCTGCTGGCTTTCTGCAAACGGAGGTTGAACAACTCCATGCGCAGATCACGTCCCTTGACCAACAGTTCCTGCACAGTTAAATCTTGGATTTCAGATATTTTCATATTTACTTCCTACTTTCTATGCTTCTGCGTGGTGGCGGGCAATGAATTTGGTGCGGATCGGCAGCTTGCAAGCAACCAAGCGCATCGCTTCACGAGCCTGAGACTCGGTCACGCCTTCCACTTCCAGGATGATGTTGGCCGGGCGGATCACTGCCACCCAGGATTCGACCGCGCCCTTACCGGTACCTTGACGTACTTCCAGAGGCTTCTTAGTGAACGGTTTATCAGGGAACACGCGCAGCCATACTCTGCCATGACGTTTCATAGCACGGGTAACGGCTACACGGGCGGCTTCCAGCTGGCGTGTATCCATCCAGCAGCGTTCCAATGCCATCAGGCCGTAGGTCCCAAACGCCAGGAAATTCCCGCGTGTGGCCGTACCGGCGCGATTGCCGCGTTGTTGTTTACGATATTTAACTCTTGAAGGAATTAAAGGCATATCTGTCCTTCCTTACCCTTTAACGGGCGGCTTGTTGGGAAGCCTGCTTTTTCTCCATCATATCACCGGTGCATACCCAACATTTCACACCGATCTTACCATACAAAGTTTTCGCTTCCGCGAAACCATAATCTATGTTCGCGCGCAGAGTGTGCAGGGGAACTCTACCCTCGTGATAATTTTCAGAACGAGAGAGTTCCGCTCCACCTAAGCGGCCCGAACAGCGAATCTTTACTCCTTGAGCTCCGGAATCCATCACAGTTTGGATGGATTTCTTCATAGCGCGGCGGAAAGACACACGGCGCTCCAGCTGCAAGGCGATATTCTCAGCGACCAGCTGCGCGTTTGTTTCAGGTCTTTTTACTTCCTGGATCTCAACGTACACTTCCTTCTTAGTCATCTTTGACAATTCTTCTTTGAGCTTGTCAATATCCTGGCCTTTACGGCCAATGACTAAACCTGGACGAGCCGTCAGGATCGAAACACGGCAGCGGGCTCCGGCGCGCTCGATATTGATGCGCGGCACAGAGGCTGATTCCAGTTTATTTTTCAAAAAGCGTCTGATCTTATCGTCTTCCTCCAGCAGTTTGCTAAACTCGCTCTTGGAAGCGTACCAGCGTGAACGCCAGTCCTTGTTCAAGGAAAGTCTCAGGCCAATTGGATTAGTTTTTTGTCCCATATCTAGTCAATTAATTCTCGGTATTTATGTCAGAGAGTACGATACGGACGTGACATCCCCGCTTGAGGATATGTCCCGCTGAACCGCGAGCTTTAGGGGTAAAACGTTTGTAGGTGCGGGCGGCACCTGCCACGGACTCGACAATCCAGAGAGATCCCTCATCCAGACCGAAATTATTCACTGCGTTTGCAATGGCAGATTTCAAGGTATTGAGCACGGCACGGGCGGATTTACGCGGCACATAGGCCAACGCCGCCTGAGCATCGATCGCTCTCATACCATGGATCTGTCTTGTCACCTCGCGCATTTTCTGAGGAGACATACGGATATTTTTTGTTACAGATAAAACTTTCATAGCTTCTCTTACTTCGCCTCCGCTTTGGCTGTATGGACACCGTGCTTCTTGAATGTACGGGTCAACGCAAACTCACCTAAACGGTGACCAACCATATTTTCAGTCACGAACACCGGCAGGAACATTCTGCCGTTGTGAACATTAATCGTTAATCCCACAAATTCGGGGGTCACCATCGAACGCCTGGACCAAGTCTTGATAGGCTTCTTGGAAGAGGCTTTATTCATCGCTTGTACTTTCTCCATCAGGGAGGGGTCTACAAACGGACCTTTTTTAATTGAACGTCCCATAACTACTCACTTATTTCATTTTCATCGGACGTCCATCACGACGGGTCACGATGTAGCGATTTGAATATCTGACTTTCTTGCGGGTCTTGAAACCCTTGGTAATAACACCCCATGGAGTCACCGGATGACCACCGCCGGCCGTTCTGCCTGCACCACCACCCATTGGGTGATCAACAGGGTTCTTACAAACAGCGCGGGAAAGAGGTCTGAGACCCAGATGACGGGAACGGCCGGCTTTGCCCAGCACAACGTTCTCATGATCGGTGTTGCCAACCTGTCCCAGTGTCGCATAGCACTGTTCTTTGACCTTGCGGATTTCTCCGGAGGGCAGACGAACCAGCGCGTATCCGTCAGCAATGGACATCAGCGTGGCCATACCGCCTGCGGCACGCACCAGCTGACCGCCCTTGCCGGGGATCAATTCGATATTATGGATCACTGAGCCGATGGGAATACTCTTCAGAGGCAGGCTGTTGCCCACTTCCGCAGGAGCGGCTGCACCGCTGGAAACACGGGCGCCAACTTTCAATCCCACAGGAGCCAGGATGTAGCGTTTCTCACCATCTTTGTACTCCAGCAGCGCCAGATAAGCTGAGCGCATCGGATCATATTCAATGGCTACCACACGGGCTTCCACATCAAACTTATTGCGGCGAAAATCCACTAAGCGGATCTTCTGTTTGTGCCCGCCGCCGCGACCGCGGGATGTCACACGACCTTGGCTGTTGCGGCCGCCGGTCTTCTTGCGAATTTGAACCAGACTCTTTTCTGGTTTATCTTTGGTAATCTCCTCAAAAGACGATACGGTAAGATACCGCAGCGAAGGAGTTAAGGGTCTAAATGATTTAACAGGCATAGTTTTTAGGTTAATATGATTTTATCGCCTTGTTTTAATGTTACGATGGCCTTTTTCCAATCAGAGGTCCATCCGGCAGCGGCCGTTCTCTGACGACGCTGTTTGCCGCGGACATTCATGGTATTGACCTTGACCACCTTCACCTTGAACAGTTCCTCGACAGCCTGACGGATCTGGATCTTGGTAGCCCTCTTGTCAGCTATCATGGTGTATTTGTTCTGTTCGGATTGAGCAGTCCCCTTTTCGGTGATGCGCACCGTTTTAATAATATCAAAAGAATTCATGCTCTTACTTGGTGATGATGCGTTCTTCTATTTTGGCCCAGGCTTTCCGGGTCACCACGACTTTGGTCGATGCCAAAACATCGTAGGGATTCACTGTGGCACTATCCACAACTTTAACTTTCTGCACGTTGCGGGAAGCAAGGCAGAAGTTCGTATTGATATCTTCATCCATCGCTGCGATGAAGAGAACCTTGGCTCCGTCCAGTCCCATGTCTTTGAGGATCTGAACGAATTGACCCGTCTTGGGAGACTGCATCTTCAGTTCATCCACAGCCACCAGGTCACCGGCGCAAGCACGGGTGCTGATCAGCTTCTGAAGAGCCAGACGGCTGACCTTGCGGTTCACCTTCTTGGAGTAATCGCGCGGTTTCGGTCCAAAGACCACACCGCCTCCGGGCCACAGCGGAGAGGCAAAGGAACCCGCACGAGCGCGGCCTGTGCCCTTCTGGCGCCACGGTTTCTTACCGGATCCGGCCACTTCACCCATGGTCTTGGTGCAGGCTGTTCCGGAGCGCTGCGCTGCGCGGATAGCTGTCACCGCCTCATGAGCGGCCTGGGTACCTACAAGTCTTTTACCGAGTTCTTCAAACTTCTCTAATTGAGAGCTGACCTCGATCTGTCCTTGTTCTTTTCCCTGTAAATCTTTAACTGTAATCGTCATGTCCTACTCCTTATTTCTTGGCGACTTTCGGTTTTTTCTTCGATTCACGAATGATGACATAATCGCCTTCGGCTCCGGGCATACAGCCGCGGATGAGGATGACGTTATCTTCAGGCAGAATAGCCGCCACCTGCAGGTTCTGCACGGTACGGCGTACTTGTCCCATGTGACCGGGCATCTTCTGTCCCTTGGCAATGTTACCAGGGAACAAACGGCAGCCCAATGCACCTGTTCTGCGTTTCCAACCTTTGGAACCGTGTGTAGCGGGACCGCCGTGGAAGTCGTAGCGCTTGACTACGCCAGCGAATCCATGGCCCTTAGTAATACCAATGCAGTCCACATAATCGCCCTGAGCGAAAACATCCACGTTCAGCACATCGCCCTCATTGACTTTGAGGGAGAAGTCGCGGAATTCGCGCAGTTTCTTGACAGGGGCCGCATTGTGCTTTTGGAAGTGTCCAGCCAACGGCTTACTGATACGAGTTTCTTTTTGATCATCAAACCCGAGCTGCACTGCACTATAACCGTCTTTTTCAACAGTCTTGCATTGTACCACACGATTTGGACCAGCAAGGACTACTGTCACAGGGACAATGTTGCCTTCGGTATCATAAATACGAGTGTGGCCAAGTTTTTTACCAATTAAACCTACCATATTCTTTCCTTATACCTTGACGGTGATATGAACGCCCGCAGGAAGATTGAGTTTTTTCAATTCATCCACGGTTTTTGCAGTCGGATCAAGGATGTCCAGAAGACGTTTGTGCGTTCTCTGCTCAAACGTTTCTTGTGATTTCTTGTCCGCGTGAGGAGACCTCTGCACGGTATAGCGTTCTACGCGCATCGGCAGAGGGATCGGGCCGGCTACACGAGCACCGGTGCGTTTGACGGTATCCACGATTTCACTCGCGGACTTATCAATGACTCGGTGATCATAAGCTTTCAGCCTGATTCTAATTCTTTGTCCAGCCATATATATTTCTAATTAATTTCCCGGATGGCAGGCATTTCTGCCCCCACCTGGTTTTAAACTGTCCGAGACACTTTCGGTTCGGACTTTTCTAGTATAACCTCAAGCACAGAAGCCGGCACCGGTTCAAAGTGCGATGGCTCCATTGAATACGACGCACGGCCCTTGGACAGGGACCGTATAGCCGTAGCATACCCAAACATCTGCGCAAGCGGAACTTCGGCATTCAGTAACGTGATATCTGCTTTCGCTTCAATCGACGAAACCTTACCGCGCCTGCGAGATAAATCACCCAGAAGATCGCCCTGATATTCATCGGGCGTGCTTACTTCGACCTTCATTACAGGCTCGAGGACGATAGGTTTAGCATTTTTCGCCGCATCTTTCAAGGCAAAAATTCCAGCCATTTTAAATGCGAGCTCGCTAGAGTCCACTTCGTGATACGAACCTTCCAGGATCGAGACCTTCATATCGACCATCGGATAGCCGGCCAGAACGCCGGTATCAATGGCCTCTTTGATGCCTGCCATAGTCGGGGCGATATACTCTTTAGGTATCGTTCCCCCAACGACTTTGCTAACGATTTCCACTCCTGCCCCGCGGGTGTTCGGCTCAATACTGATAATGGCATGGCCATACTGACCGCGGCCGCCGGATTGACGGATGAATTTCCCCTCGCCCTTGGCGGCTTGGGTGATCGTTTCGCGATAGGCAATTTGTGGCGCGCCGACAAAAGCTTCCACCTTAAATTCGCGAAGTAAGCGATCGCGAATGATGTCCAAGTGGAGTTCACCCATGCCGGCGATAATAAGCTGACCCGTTTCTTCGTTGGTATAACAGCGAAAAGTCGGGTCTTCTTCTGAAAGTCTTTGCAGCGCTGTCGTTAATTTCTCACGATCAGCCTTTGTTTTCGGTTCCACCGCCATACTGATGACCGGTTCCGGGAAGGTCGGAGGCTCCAGCAGCACGGCGGAGTCCTCAAAGCAGAGCGTATCACCGGTGGTCACGTTTTTCAGCCCGACCACCGCGGCGATATCGCCAGCGTGGACCTTATCCAGTTCCAGTCGATCATCCGCCTGGATCATCATCAAACGGTTGATGCGCTCTCTCTTACGAATACGCGGATTATAAACGGTATCGCCGTTCTTGAGAGTGCCGCTGTAAACGCGGATGAATACCAGTTTGCCCACATAAGGATCGCTCCAAAGTTTGAAAACCAGCGCGGTAAACTTACCGTGATCGGAAGTCTTGACCGCCATTGTCTTTTCAAAATCCAGAGGATCATGGGCTTCTGCGGGTGGAACATCCAGCGGAGAAGGCAGATAGTCCACCACCGCGTCCACCAGGGGCTGCACCCCTTTCTTGCGGAAAGCCGTTCCGCAGAGCACTGGAACAAATTCCAAGGCGATGGTCAGACGGCGAATGGCCGTCTTGAGGGTATTAGGACTGATCTTCTTCTCCATGATGACCATTTCTGCGATTTGGTCATCTTTATTGGATACGGCGTCTATCAACTCTTCCAATGCCAGATGGGCATTGTCCTTCATCTCAGCCGGGATCTCCGTGATGCTGTAGCGGAGTCCTTCCGGATCCGCCTCATCATAGATGATCGCTTTCTGATTGATGATGTCGATGACACCTTTGAATTTATCTTCTTTGCCGATCGGCAGCACCACCGGGTAGGCATAAGCACCCAGTTTGCGGCGCATTTCGGCAACAACTGCATCAAAATTGGCTCCCGTGCGGTCCATCTTGTTGATGAACGCGATACGGGGGACTTTATACTTGGTGGCCTGGCGCCAGACAGTCTCAGACTGCGGCTGTACGCCTCCTACAGCACAAAATACGGAAACCGCCCCGTCCAGAACACGCATGGAGCGTTCCACCTCTGCGGTGAAGTCCACGTGGCCCGGAGTGTCAATGATATTGATGCGGTGGGCAATCCCGGGGAAGCTCTTCACCATGCCGGGCTCCTCCTTCTGAGTCCAGTAACAGGTGATGGCCGCCGAAGTAATAGTAATACCACGCTCACGCTCCTGTTCCATCCAGTCCGTCACCGTATTGCCATCGTGGACATCACCCATTCTGTGGATGAGCCCCGTATAGTAAAGGATGCGCTCTGTAGTGGTGGTTTTGCCGGCATCGATATGCGCCGCAATACCTATATTACGAGTGCGTTCGAGTGGATAAGCTCGATCTGAAGCATTCGGATTGATCTCCTCAGCTTGTATATTGTCAGTATCTTGCACCTACTAAAAAAAACTGAATAAAAACGCCCCGCTCAAAAAAAACATCGGGGCGTTATTGGAATACCGCTTTACTGATTACCAGCGGAAGTGAGCGAATGCCTTATTGGCCTGAGCCATTCTGTGCATATCGTCACGTTTACGGATTGCGCTGCCTTGCCCTTGTGCAGCTTCAGAAATTTCATTAGCCAAAGCGTCTTTCATAGCGATGCCTTTGCGGGCAGCGGCCAGGGAGACGATCCAGCGGATAGACAGGGAAATCTGTCTGTCAACGGGGACTTCCAGAGGAACTTGATAGGTCGCACCACCTACACGGCGGGCTTTGACCTCCAGGCGGGGTTTTACATTATCAATGGCGCGTTGAACGATCGCCATAGGTTCCACACCGGGGTTCTTCGCAGCCAGAACGTCAAAAGCTCCATGAACGATCTTCTGGGCTTTGGACTTCTGCCCCCATTTCATCACTTTATTGATCAAACGAGCAACCAGAACGCTATGGTATTTACCATCTTCCGGAACTGCTCTACGTACAGCACGACGACGACGAGACATATCTTAAACTATTTCTTGGCCGCGGCCTTGGGTTTCTTCACTCCGTACTTGGAGCGACTCACACGACGTTTCTCCACACCGGCGGTATCAAGCGTACCGCGAACAATGTGATAACGCACACCAGGTAAGTCTTTTACACGACCACCACGTACCAGAACGATTGAGTGTTCCTGCAGGTTGTGACCTTCATCAGGAATATATGCAATCACTTCAAATCCATTGGAAAGACGAATCTTCGCCACTTTACGCATAGCGGAGTTCGGCTTCTTGGGGGTACGAGTCATAACTTGTAAGCATACCCCACGGCGAAAAGGACATTTATCCAAAGCCGGTGCTTTGGACTTCTCATTCAACTTATTCCGTCCCTTGCGGACGAGTTGGTTAATTGTTGGCATTCTTTAACTATCGTTTTTGCGATCTTGCCCTAGAGCGGGCAGAGCTGTCTATATTATCAGTGTTGCCGGATTTTGGCAAACACTTCTCTCAACTTTTTTTCAAGGGAGAGGTCAACCCTCTCCCTATCAACTTGTTTTAAATCTCCTAAAAAAAGTGTCACAAATCCTTGTTATCCTCTTTTAGGAATCGAAATCTTCATTTTCATCTATGGGCGTCTCCTCCTCATAGACTTCATCCATACCCAGGCTCGCTTTGAGCTCGGATACTTTATCCGGATTGCTGTCATCCTCAACTTCCTTCTCCGGAACAGGTTCTTCCACAGGCTTGACCAGCGGTTTGAGCTTGATGGAACGATAAGTCGGGAATCCTGTACCGGCAGGGATCAAGTGACCCATGATCACGTTTTCCTTGAATCCGCGCAGTGCGTCCACACGGCCTGTCGTGGCCGCTTCGGTCAGCACCTGTGTCGTATCCTGGAAGGATGCCGCGCTCAGGAAGGAATCGGTCTGCAAAGATGCCTTGGTGATACCCAAAAGCACCGGCTGACCTTCCGCCGGGCGGCCGCCCATTTGATCGATGCGTTTATTCTCTTCCTCAAAGGCGACACGATCCACCTGCTCACCCCACAGGAACAGGGAATCTCCCGGTTCCGTGATGCGGACTTTGCGAAGCATCTGACGGATGATGATCTCCACGTGTTTATCATTGATGGAGACACCCTGCGTGCGGTACACCTCCTGAACTTCGTTCAGCAGATGTTCCTGCAGCTCCTGAGGTCCGCAGACATCCAGCACTTCGTGAGGCACCACGGAGCCTTCTGTCAGCTGCTGACCTTTCTTCACATAGTCGCCCTTGAACACGATGACGTGCTTGCCGATGGGAATCTGGTGATCTTCAGATTCACCGGTCTTCGGATCCGTGATGATGATCGTGCGCTTGCCGCGCTGAGTCGGTCCCATATCCACTATACCGTCAAAACGGGCGATTTCCGCCGCGTCTTTCGGGCGGCGCGCTTCAAAGAGCTCAGCCACACGCGGCAGACCGCCGGTAATATCCTTGGTCTTAGCCTGACGGCGAGGCGTCTTGGCCAACTGGCTGCCCGCATAAATTGTCGAACCGTCTTCCACAACGATGTGGGCGCCCGAAGGAATGGGATAAACTCCCAGCACTTTTCCTTTTTTATCTAAAATGTTGATCTGAGGACGTTCTTCCTTATATTCCAAAACGACCAGATTGGAGGAACCCGCCGAACTGTTTTCATGCTCCACAGTGATACCCTCGATGATATCCTGGAATTGAACGATACCTTCATGCTCGGAAATAACAGGTACATTATACGGATCCCAGCGAACCAGCCGGTCACCGGCCTTGATCTTGGAACCATTCGGGAAGAGAATACAGGCACCGATCACGATCTTGTATTCCTCCAGAGTTTCACCACTCTCATCCCTGATAGAAATGGAACCATTCTTATTCAGAACGATGTGACCGCCTTCGATCTCGACCGAACGCAGATCCGCGTAATGCAGAGTGCCGTCATGGTGAGCAATAATTTCCGGCTGTTTGAATGTCTGGGAAGCCGTACCGCCGACGTGGAATGTACGCATCGTCAGCTGGGTTCCCGGCTCACCGATGGACTGAGCGGCAATGATGCCGACAGCTTCACCGATCTTCACCTTGGTGCCAGTGGCCAGATTACGGCCGTAGCAGCACGCGCACACACCGAAACGGCTTTCACATGTCAGAACGGAGCGGATCTTCACTCGTTCAATACCGGCATTATCCAGCAGTTCCGCCGCAGCTTCATCGATTTCCGCGTTAGCGGGGACTAAAATCTTGTTAGGATCGTGCGGATCATAAATGTCATCGCACGCGTGACGGCCGATGATACGCTCACTCAGTTTGACACGTTCCTCATCACCGTCTGTGATCGCCTGCACCCAAATACCGTTCGTGGTTTCACAGTCTTCCTCACGGATGATCACATCCTGCGAGACATCCACCAGCTTACGGGTCATGTAACCGGAGTCCGCAGTCTTGAGCGCCGTATCAGCCAAACCTTTACGGGCACCGTGTGTGGAAATGAAGTACTCCAACACGGTCAAACCTTCACGGAAGTTGGACAAGATCGGGTTCTCAATGATCTCACCGGATGGCTTGGCCATCAGACCACGCACACCGGCCAGCTGACGCACCTGTTGTTTATTACCGCGGGCGCCGGAATCCACCATCATGAATAGAGGATTGTACTCGGCCTTGCCGTGGTTGTCCTTCAGGGTCTTCAGCATGACTTTCGCGATCTCATCGCCGCAATGGGTCCAGATATCAACGATCTTATTGTAGCGTTCACCACTGGTAATAATACCGCGGCTGAACTGCTTCTCAGTCTCGTCAACCTGTTTTTGAGCCATTTCGATCTGCTGGTTCTTCTCATCCGGGATGATCATATCATCAATACCGATGGAGACACCGGCCACGGTCGCGTAGCGGAAACCGAATTCCTTCAAGTGATCCAGTGTTTCGATCGTTGTGGCGTGACCGCACTTCTTATAGCAGGCGCTGATCAGCGAGGCGATCTGGTTCTTGCCCGCGGCCTTGTTATAGAAACCCAGTTCCAGAGGCCAGACTTCACTGAACAGAACACGACCCACCGTTGTTTCGATCAAACGGCTCTTGGGATCACCGAAAACGGTTTCCTTGCCCAAGTCCGGATTCGCCAGCAGGATCCTCTCATGAACACGAATGGAACCATCCGCGTAGGCAAAAATCGCCTCAAACTTGTTGCCGAACATATACGGATGCTCCCGCTTGTCTTCCGGCGTGCGGGGATCGGCTGTCAGATAATAGCAGCCCAGGGTGATATCCTGAGTCGGCATCATGATCGGCTTGCCGCTGGACGGACTGAAAATGTTATTGGAAGAAAGCATCAGCAGACGAGCCTCTAACTGCGCCTCCACAGACAGAGGAACGTGCACGGCCATCTGGTCGCCGTCAAAGTCCGCGTTGAACGCCGTACAAACCAGCGGATGGACACGGATAGCTTCACCTTCGATCAGCACCGGTTCAAACGCCTGGATGGACAAACGGTGCAGCGTCGGAGCGCGGTTCAGCAGAACGGTATGACCTTTGGTCACCTGCTCCAGCACATCCCACACCTCGCGAGGCTGTCTTTCGATCATCTTCTTGGCTGAACGCACTGTATGCACCAGACCCTTTTCTTTCAGACGGCGGATGATGAACGGCTCGAACAAGACCAGAGCCATCTTCTTGGGCAGACCGCATTGATGGACTTTCAGCTCAGGTCCGATAACGATCACAGAACGGCCGGAATAGTCCACACGTTTGCCCAGCAGGTTCTGACGAAAACGTCCGCTTTTGCCCTTCAGCATATCGCTGAGAGACTTCAAATCGCGATTTCCCACCGCGGAAACAGCGCGTCCGTGACGGCCGTTATCCAGCAGTGCGTCCACCGCTTCCTGCAGCATACGTTTCTCATTGCGGACGATCACATCCGGGGTCTTCAGTGCCAGCAGATTCTTCAAACGGTTATTGCGGTTGATCACGCGGCGATACAAATCATTCAGATCAGATGTCGCGAAACGGCCACCTTCTAGAGGAACCAGCGGGCGCAGATCCGGCGGAATGACCGGCAGTACCGTCAGCACCATCCATTCCGGACGGGTATGGGAATAAAGGAACCCTTGCAGCAGCTTGATGCGGCGAGCCAGCTTCTTCTTGGTCTGCTTGCTCTTCGTAGCAGCCATCTCCTCAGTGATGCGGTCGATATCCGCCTGCAGATCCACTTTTTCCAAAGCGTCGCGAATAGCGGAAGCACCCATCTTGGCAACAAAAGCGTCACGGCCGTACAGTTCGCAAGTCTCCATGTACTCCACTTCATTGAGCAGCTGATGTTTTGCCAAACCCGTCTCACCAGGATCCACTACGATGTAATCTTCGTAATAAATGACACGCTCCAGATCCTTGATGCTCATATCCAGGATCAATCCGATACGGGAAGGAGCACATTTGAAATACCATATATGAGTGACCGGCTCTGCCAGGTCAATATGCCCCATGCGCTCACGGCGCACACGAGCCAGTGTCACCTCCACACCGCAGCGGTCACAAACCACACCGCGATGCTTGATGCGTTTATACTTGCCGCAAGAACACTCCCAGTCCTTCACAGGACCGAAAATACGTTCGCAGAACAAACCACCCTTTTCAGGCTTGAAAGTACGATAATTGATCGTCTCCGGATTTTTTACTTCACCTTTAGACCAAGAATGGATCGTCTCCGGCGAAGCCACCGTAATAGAGACAAAATCTACTTGATTGACCTTCTCCATGCCCAGCAGTTTGCGGGCAGCGTCTTTCTGAATGTTAGCGGTAACAACCGTATTCGTCGTTGTAGTCATTGATTTTCTTTCGTGTTCTATCCGGTTAAACTATTCTTCATCGTCTCCAAACAAGGCGCGCAGATCATTGGCCTTGTCTGAGCTTTCTGATTCTTCATCCTTCTCATCATCTGTGTCGGAATCCTCCACATTGAATGAAGATTGAGGCGGGATCCCGCTTTGCAGCAGCTGCGCTGTTGCCAAGAGCGTTCCCTCCTCACCGCCTGTGCCTACACGCACATCCATGCCCAGTGACTGCATTTCCTTCACAAGCACGTTGAAGGATTCAGGCACACCGGCATCCAGAGCATTGTCGCCCTTTACGATGCTTTCATAAATACGTGTGCGGCCCTGTACATCATCTGATTTGACTGTTAAAATTTCCTGCAGACCATAAGCCGCGCCATAAGCCTCCATGGCCCAGACTTCCATTTCACCGAAACGCTGTCCGCCATATTGAGCTTTACCGCCCAAAGGCTGCTGAGTGACCAGGGAATAAGGTCCGACCGCGCGGGCATGGATCTTATCGGCAACCAGGTGATCCAGTTTCATCATGTAAATGTACCCCACGACCACTTCCTGATCGAACCACTCGCCGGAGCGGCCATCGATCAGACGGGTCTTGCCGTTTTCGGGCAAACCGGCCTGAGTCAGATAAGCACGGATCTGCTTCTCGTTGATGCCATCGAACACCGGAGTCGCGATATGCAGTCCCAGGATCTTGGCAGCCCAGCCCAGGTGTGTTTCCAAAACCTGTCCCACATTCATACGGGAAGGCACACCCAGCGGATTCAGTACGATATCCATCGGCTGACCGTTTGGCAGGAACGGCATATCCTCTACCGGCACGATCTTGGCGACAACACCTTTATTACCGTGGCGGCCCGCCATCTTGTCACCCACAGAGAGCTTGCGCTTGGAAGCGATGTAAACCTTCACTGATTTCACAACACCGGTGTTGACCTCTTCCCCCGCTTCGATCTGCCCGATCTCATCCTCATATTGGGTGCGGACATCATCAAATTTCTTGCGGAATCCGCCAATGATCTCATTGATCTTATTGCGGATCGGTGAAGGATCGATCTCGATCCGGTCATAAACCGACGCTAGCTTGCGCAGGAGTGTCTTGGTGATCTTGCGGTTGGCCGGGATAATGATCTCGCCCGTCTCGCTGTTGACCACATCCAGCGGGATCTTTTCGCCCAGCAGGATATTGCTCAAAGCCTCGGTCAACTGCTCACGCAGATCCTCCATCTTGTTCTTGAATTCATCCTGGATCTGACGGGACTGTTTCTTGGGATCCACTCCGGCACTTATCATGCCTTCTCTGCGTTTTTCCTGAGCCTTTTCAGATTCCTTCTTGGCCGAAACCTTGACATCCATCACGATGCCGTAAGTTCCGGAAGGAACACGCAGTGACGTATCTTTCACGTCCGCGGCCTTTTCACCGAAGATCGCGCGCAGCAGACGCTCTTCCGGGGCCAGCTCCGTCTCGCTCTTAGGTGTGATCTTGCCCACAAGGATGTCGCCGGGCTTGACTTCAGCGCCCACACGAATAACACCATCCATGCCTAAATTCTTCAGAGCTTCCTCGCCCAAGTTCGGGATATCACGAGTGATCTCCTCCGGTCCCAGTTTCGTGTCGCGGGCACCGATCTCAAATTCATCAATGTGGATGGAAGTAAAGATATCTTCCTTCACAATGCGCTCACTGATCAGCACCGCGTCCTCAAAGTTGTATCCATTCCACGGCATGAACGCGACCAGCACATTTTTACCCAATGCCAGCTCACCGTTTTCCGTGCAAGGTCCATCCGCGATGACATCGCCTTTCTTGACGACATCGCCCCGCAGCACCAGCACCCTTTGATTGATGCAGGTTGCCGCGTTGGAACGCATAAACTTGCGGACAGAATAAACGCAAACACCGTTAGCAGGATCATGCTTCAGCTTCTTGGTGATATCCGGCATCTTACCGTCGGTAGTGATCACGATACGGCTTGCCGACACCGCGGCCACGATACCATCTATCTCAGAGATGATCACTGCGCATGAGTCGCGTGCCACACTGCCTTCCAAACCTGTTGCCACCAGCGGCGCGTCTGCCGTCAGCAGAGGGACTGCCTGGCGCTGCATGTTGGAACCCATCAGAGCGCGGTTTGCGTCATCGTGCTCCAGGAACGGGATCAGACCTGCGGCAACGGACACCACCTGCTTCGGCGAAACGTCCATATAATCCACACTCTGGGCATCTACCGTCAAAAAGTCGCCGGAACGACGACAGGTCACCTTGTCCGTTAAGAAATTTCCATTTTCATCAATGGGAGTATTCGCCTGGGCAATAACGAGGTTCTCCTCTTTATCCGCCGTCAGATACTCCACATCGGAAGAAACTTTTCCATTCACTACCTTGCGGTAAGGAGTTTCAATAAAACCAAAATCATTGATGCGGGCAAATGTCGCCAGCGAAGCGATCAAACCGATATTTGGACCTTCAGGAGTCTCAATAGGACAAATTCTTCCATAGTGCGAAGAATGAACGTCGCGGACTTCAAATCCAGCGCGCTCGCGAGACAAACCGCCCGGTCCTAAAGCGGAAAGACGACGTTTGTGAGTCATCTCCGCCAGCGGATTGATCTGATCCATGAACTGAGACAACTGACTGCGGCCGAAGAAATCACGGACCACCGCCGAAAGTGCCTTCGGATTGATCAGCTTATCCGGGGTCATGTGATCCGATGTTTGATCAAAGATCGTCATGCGTTCCTTCACCAAACGCTCTGTGCGGGCCAAACCAATACGGCACTGATTAGCCAGCAGCTCACCCACTGTTCTCACACGGCGGCTGCCTAAATGATCGATATCATCTGCGCATCCATGTCCGGTGCAAAGCCGTAGCAGATAACGAGTCGCATACACCACATCATCAGCCATCATGATGCGCACATCCTCGCACCCATCCTTCAGACCCAATTTCTGTTTGAGTTTATA
>JAEENR010000126.1 GCA_016283885.1 Verrucomicrobiota bacterium | reverse complement strand
AATGTCAACTGTTTTTTTATAACATCCTTTGGATCAGGGAAAAACAAACAGAGCGCTCCCGGATGGAAACGCTCTGTTATGGGAAACGTGCTATTCAGAAGGAATCACACGTTTAATACACGGGGTAATTAGATACCTTTCTCGATCATGTAGGAGAGGAGGTTGCCCACGCGGTTGCTGTAACCCCATTCATTGTCGTACCAGCTGACCAGCTTGAAGAAGCGGCTGTTCAGGGCGATACCGGAACCGATATCGAGAATGGAGGAAAGCGTGCAATGGATGAAGTCGCTGGAGACGACCTGATCCTTGGTTGTGCCGAGGATACCCTTCATGTAGGTCTGGCTGGCCTTTTCCATGGCGGCGCAGATCTCTTCATAGGAGGTGTCCTTAGCGGTTCTGAAAGTCAGATCCACGACGGAAACGGTCGGGGTCGGAACGCGCAGAGACATACCGGTCAGCTTGCCTTTGACCTCAGGGCACACGAGCGCGACAGCCTTGGCGGCGCCGGTGGTAGAGGGGATGATGTTGGTCGCGGCGGAACGGCCACCTTTCCAGTCCTTGCGGCTGGGACCGTCAACGGTCTTCTGGGTGGCGGTGTAGCTGTGGACGGTGGTCATGAGACCTTCTTCCACGCCGATACCTTCCTTGAGCAGGACGGCGACCAGCGGAGCCAAGCAGTTGGTCGTGCAGGAGGCGTTGGAAACAACAAAGTGTTTGGCCGGATCATAGTTGGTGTGATTGACACCCATGACGACGGTGATGTCTTCATTCTTCGCGGGAGCGGAGATGATGACGCGTTTGGCACCGGCGGTGATGTGGCCTCTGGCTTTGGTAGCATCTGTGAAGAGACCGGTGGATTCGATCACGACTTCGACACCGAGTTCTTTCCAGGGAAGACCGCTGGGATCCTTGGCGCTGACGACCTTGATCTGTTTGCCATTGACGATGAGGACATCGGGAGCTTCCTTGTCCGGGGAGGACTTGGCGCAGTCCACGGTACCATTGAAACGACCCTGTGTAGAATCGTATTTGAGAAGATAAGCCAGATTGTCGGCGGGAACAATGTCACCCACGGCAACGACTTCGACACCTTTTTCAAGAAGACCTTGTTCGGCGATCGCGCGGAAAACCAGGCGACCAATACGTCCGAACCCATTGATTGCAACTTTAACTGCCATATTTCTAATTCTTAACTTAAACGTGCATCCGGTGATGGGATGCACACGGTACTCTTGTACGATATTTTTTCCAGAAAATCAACGATAAAACTCGCAAAACATTTTGAAGAGGCTGAAGAAAAATATGGAATTATTCTAACTAGTAGAAAAACAATATATTACAATGTTTGTGAAGATGACGGGTTTTTCCGAACGGGCGCGGATTTGGCAGATTTTGGCTTGTTTTAGCATATATTGGAGTCTCAGTATGAAGATTTTGATTGTTTTTCGGGGCCGGATATGGTTGACTTGGGGCAGACCGATGCGTTCGCGTCGGGCGAAATCTATGTAGAATAAGAGGGCTGGCGAAGAATTTGTCGAGGGCTCTTTTTGCCTCAGCGGCAGAAAGATAGATACTGTTGCGGAAACGTGTTTTCCACAAGAGCATCCTATCCCCGGCGGATGTATCCAAAGGTCCATCCTTGAAGTCATTACAAGAAAAGAGCATGAATCTCATAAAAGCTATTTTCCTCTCCTCTGTGGGCAGGAAGTATATCATGGCACTCACGGGAGCGGCGATGTCGGCTTTCGTGTTTGTTCATTTGTTGGGTAACCTGCAGATCTTCTTGGGGGCTGACGCTCTCAATAAGTACGCGGTGTTACTGCACTCGAACTTCGCAATCTTGTGGGGTTACCGTTTGGGCCTGGGAACGATCGCGCTGGTGCATATCGTGGTGGCGCTCTCCCTGTGGCTGGAAAACCGTGCTGCCCGCCCGGTGAAGTATGTGGTCAATAAGCAGCCTTATACGGACTTTGCGGCCAAGATGATGGTCTGCGGCGGTGTCGCGATTTTCTTCTTCGTGATCTGGCACATCCTGGATCTGACCTGCGGTCTGACGCGTCCGGACGTGGTCCATCAGACGACGATGCTGGGCGACAAACAAGTGGCTGATGTGTATCACATTGTGCTCAAGGGTATTGGCCATCCTGTAGCGGGTATCTGCTATATCATTGCCACCTGCTGTCTGTGCCTGCATCTGTGGCACGGTCTGGAGAGTATCTTCCAGTCCCTGGGGTTCAGAAACAAGACCTACAGCTTATATATTAAAGTAGTGACCAGAGCGGCGGTGCTGTTCCTGTTCGCTGGAATGTGTTTGATTCCTCTCGTTTGTATGTTGAGGATTCTTAAATAGCTAAGAGAGAGGAGAGTATTTATAATGAAACTTGATGCAAAAATCCCTTCGGGTCCCCTTGAAACCAAGTGGAGCCACTACAAGGAACACAGCAAGCTGGTCAATCCGGCCAATAAACGTAAATTCAGCGTCATCGTGGTGGGTACCGGTCTGGCCGGAGCTTCCGCCGCGGCGTCCCTGGGCGAGCTGGGCTATAATGTGACGTGCTTCTGCTATCAGGACAGCGCGCGCCGTGCCCACAGTATCGCGGCTCAGGGCGGTATCAACGCCGCCAAGAACTATCCCAGTGACGGTGACAGTGTTTATCGTCTCTTTTATGACACGATCAAGGGCGGTGACTTCCGTGCCCGCGAGGCCAATGTTTATCGTCTGGCCGAGGTCAGCAACTGCATCATCGACCAGTGCGTGGCGCAGGGTGTCCCGTTTGCCCGTGAATACGGCGGACTGCTGACGAACCGCTCCTTCGGCGGTGCGCAGGTCTCCCGTACCTTCTATGCCAGAGGTCAGACCGGTCAGCAGCTGCTGCTGGGCGCCTATCAGGCTTTGAGCCGTCAGGTGGCCGCTGGTAAAGTCAAGATTTTCAGCCGCACAGAGATGCTCGACCTGGTCGTCGTCAAGGGCGAGGCCAAGGGCATCGTGGTGCGCGATATGGTCACCGGCAAGATCAGCTCCTACGCGGCCGACGCGGTGGTGCTGGCTACCGGCGGTTACGGCAATACGTTCTTCCTGAGCACCAATGCCCGCGGATGCAACTGTATGGCCGCCTGGCGTTCCTACAAACGCGGCGCGGGATTTGCCAATCCCTGCTATACGCAGATCCATCCGACCTGTATCCCGGTCAGTGGTGATCACCAGAGCAAACTGACTCTGATGTCCGAGTCTCTGCGTAATGACGGCCGTGTGTGGGTGCCCAAGAACAAGGGCGACAAACGTCCTCCGACTCAGATCCCTGAGAGTGAACGTGATTACTATCTGGAGACCCGTTATCCCTCTTTCGGCAACCTGGCGCCCCGCGATGTGACTTCTCGCGCGGCCAAGCTGGTGTGCGATGCCGGACGCGGCGTAGGCCCGACCGGTCTGGGTGTGTATCTGGACTTCTCCGAAGCGATCGGACGTCTGGGACGCAAAGCCATTGAAGAGCGCTACGGCAACCTCTTTGAAATGTATGAACGCATCACGGGTGAAGACGCTTATGAATCCCCGATGCGTATCTTCCCGGCTGTCCACTACACGATGGGCGGCTTGTGGGTCGATTATAATTTGATGAGCACGATCCCCGGTCTCTTCGTACTGGGTGAGGCCAACTTCTCTGATCACGGCGCGAACCGCCTGGGCGCGAGCGCGTTGATGCAGGGATTGTCCGATGGTTACTTCGTGCTGCCTTACACGATCGGCAATTACTTCGGTTCCTCCAAGAAATTCGTTCCGAGCACTGACTCTGAGGAATTCAAGGAAGCCGAGAAGACGGCATCCGATCGTATCAAGAAGCTGCTCTCCATCAACGGCAGCCGTACTCCGACATCCTTCCACCGCGAGCTGGGTAAACTGCTTTGGGACAACTGCGGCATGGCCCGCAGCGAGGAAAGCCTGAAGACGGCTCTGAAGAAGATCGCGGTCATTCGCGACGAATTCTGGAAGAACCTCAAGGTGGTCGGCGCGGAGAACGAGCTGAATCAAACGCTGGAGCTGGCCAACCGCATTTCCGATTATATGGAATTTGCCGAGCTGCTCTGTAAGGACGCTCTGGAACGCAGAGAATCCTGCGGCGGTCACTTCCGTGTGGAATATCAGACGGAAGATAATGAGGCCAAACGTGATGACGAGAATTTTGCCCATGTGGCCGTGTGGGAATACACGGGCCCGGGCAAAGAACCGGTCCGCAATGTGGAACCTCTGAAGTACGAAGTGGTAACTATGAGCCAAAGGAGCTATAAATAATGAGCAAAGATATGAATTTGACCTTAAAGGTTTGGAGACAGAAGGATCAAGCCTCCAATGGTAAAATGGAGACTTACCAGGCGAAAAAAGTCTCGCCGGATATGTCCTTCCTCGAAATGCTGGATGTCGTCAATGAAGACCTGATCCAGAAGGGCCAGGATCCCATTGCTTTTGACTCGGATTGCCGTGAAGGTATCTGTGGTACCTGCTCCATGGTGATCGACGGCGTGCCGCACGGTCCGCAGCGCGGAACCACGGTCTGCCAGCTCCACATGCGCCACTTCAAAGACGGCGACACCATCGCTATCGAGCCTTGGCGCGCCCGTCCGTTCCCGGTACTGAAGGACCTGATCACGAACCGTTCCGCTCTGGATCGTATCATCCAGGCCGGCGGCTACATCTCGGTCAGCACGGGTAACGCTCCGGCTGCGAACGCTTTGCCGATTTCCAAGAAGGCTTCCGATGAGGCCATGGACGCGGCGGCCTGTATCGGCTGCGGCGCATGCGTGGCGGCTTGCAAGAACGCCTCCGCGATGCTGTTCGTCTCCGCCAAGGTGGGTCACCTGGGACTGCTGCCGCAAGGTCAGCCCGAACGTGACAAACGTGTGTGGAAGATGATCTCCCAGATGGACAAAGAAGGATTCGGCAACTGCACCAATACGTATGCTTGCGAATCGGTTTGCCCGAAGAGAGTCAGTGCTTCGTTTATTGCCCGCTTGAACCGTGATTACGCGGTGGCGGTGGCCAAAGGTGAATGCGACCGCTAGTAACACAGTCTGTTTGAAAGACTGATAAATGGGATACACATTCCGGTCTGTTCCGGAGTGTGTATCTCGTTATTTGATTTTAGTCTTGCAACGAAAGGCTGTTTCTGGTTTTAATAACCCGCTAGGTTATGGGATATAACTTATTAAATTTATTGGCAATGGCTGCTCCGCAAGCGGGGCAAGCCCCGAATGAAAAGGCCCAGCTCCTCCAGATGCTGGGTATGATGGCTTTCTTTATTTTGTTCATGTGGTTGTTCTTATTCAGACCGCAGCAGAAGAAAGCCAAAGAGCACGCGGCGATGCTGAAAACGATCAAAGCCGGTGACCGTATCGTGACGAACGCGGGGATCGTGGCTATTGTTATTTCTGTCAAGGACAAGACCTTGGCAGTTCGTTCAGGTGATTCCAAGTTGGAAGTGACACAAGCTTCTGTGGCAGATATTATTGAGAAAGGTCAGAGTGTGGATGCGTCTAAATAAGGATGCGGATCTTTCAAACGGATTTTTAGGATAATAGAATAAATATGCAAAGAAAATTAATGGGCAGGACGGTTGCACTTATCTTTATTGTAGTGTGGGCGTTGTATTCCATGTTCCCAATGCGCAGCGGGGACTTGATGGAGGCATTTAAAGAGCGCGCAGAAAACAAAGACGCCGAGTTTGAGCAAATAGCCAATGCGGCGCAGGAGAAGATCACCAAGGATGGCATGGATGCTTATCAGGCTCTCTTTGAGGCCACGGGCACCAATGACATTGCCAAGTACTTCCCTCAGCTGGGTGACGTTTCCGAAGAGGATAATCCGACGGTGGCGGTGCTGAACCGCCTGCAGCGGAAGATCGCCGGCAGAGTGCGTCTGGGCTTGGACATCAAGGGTGGTACCTCCTTCCTGGTGGGAATGGAATCCGACCGTCTGGAAGATGACCAGCGCTCCAGTGCTCTGGACAAAGCGGTCGAGATCCTCCGTAAACGTGTGGACAGCATGGGTGTTGCTGAGCCGGAGATCACTCCCAACGGCACCGACCGTATCACGATCGCGCTGCCGGGTCTGACTGAGGCTGAAAACGAAGCCGCTCGCCGCCAGATCGAACGCGCCGCGTTCCTGGAGTTCCGCATGGTGCATCCGCAGAGCGATGAACTGCTGGCTCAGGACTACATCGAGCCCGGTTACGAGATTTTGACAGAGACCCTGAAGAGCAAGCGCAAAGGCGACACTCAGCAGGAATCCCGCCGCTATCTGGTCAAGAAGAAACCTGAAGAAGGGCTGACCGGTAAATACATCCAGTAGGCCATGGTTCACCGTAACCCGGTGGATAACAGTGTGGCCATCAGCTTTACACTGGATTCTGAAGGTGCGGTGAAATTCGCCAAGGTGACCCGCGAGAACGTGGGCCAGCTGCTCGGTATCGTGCTGGACGGTGAGCTGACCAGCGCTCCGCGCATCAATGGTGAGATCCCCAGCGGTTCAGGCGAGATCACCGGTAACTTCACGATCGAAGAGGGTATCGAACTGGCCAACGTGCTGGAGAACCCCTTGGAAACTCCTGTGAAGATCCTGGAAGAGCGCCGTGTGGATCCTTCCCTGGGTGCTGACTCTGTCCGCAGCGGTATCGTAGCCTGTATCATCAGTGCCGTGCTGGTTTCGCTGTTCATGCTTTGTTATTATATGTTTGCCGGTCTGGTGGCCAATATCGCCATGATCCTGAACCTGGTGATCCTGCTGGGTGTGATGTGTCTGATCGGCTCCACGCTGACGATCCCCGGTATTGCCGGTATCGTGCTGACGGTCGGTATGGCCGTTGACGCCAACGTGCTGATCTATGAACGTATCCGTGAAGAACTGGCCAAGGGCAAGTCTCTGCGCTCGGCGGTCTCCTCCGGTTATGACCGCGCGTTCGGTGTGATCTTCGATGGTAACATCACGACCTTGTTCGCGGGCATCATCATGATCATCATGGGTACAGGTCCGGTGCGCGGCTTCGGTGTGACGTTGTCCATCGGTATCGCGACCTCCATGTACACCGCTCTGGTGGTGACACGCTTGGTCTTTGACTACGCTCTCCGCGGCGGCAAGCAGAAACTGGGCATGCTCAAGGTCATCGGCGAGACCAATTTCGATTTCATGGGCTGGGCAACCAAAGCCTTCGTGATCTCCGCGGTGGTGATTATTGCCGGTTTCGGCTACACCTTCTATCGCGGCAGCGATGCTCTGGGTGTTGACTTCAAGGGTGGTGATTCCCTGATGCTCTCTTTTGAACAGAAGATCCCTCTGGAGAAACTGCGCGCTACAGTGCAGCCTCTGCCGGGTGAAAACCGCGTTGGTTATCAGGTACCGCTTTCCGGCGGCCGTGAAACTTTGAGCGTGGTCGTTCCCGAAGGTCAGGGCGAGGATGTGGAAAAACTGCTGACGGAAACCTATCCGGAAGCCAAATTCACCCGTCTGTCTCTGGATCGTATCGGTGCCTCTGTGGGCTCCGAGATCACGGTGGGCGCTATCAAAGCGCTCTTGCTGGCGATGCTGGTCATTTTGTTCTATGTGGCTCTGCGCTATGAATTCTCCTTCGCTGTGGGTTCAGTGGTCGCGCTGCTGCACGATATCCTGATGGCGATCGCTGTCTTTGTCATGACAGGCCGCCAGTTCAACGCTCCGATCATCGCGGCTCTGTTGACGATCATCGGTTTCTCCATCAACGATACGATCGTTATCTTCGACCGTGTCCGTGAGGATATCAAGATGGGTGTCAGCGGTACTTTCCGCGAGATCTTCAACCGCGCTATCAATCAGACGCTGGCTCGTACCATCATCACTTCGGTGACGGTGCTGCTTGCGGTGGCGGCTCTGTACATCTTCGGCGGTTCAGTCATCAATGACTTCGCTTTTGTGTTCGCGGTGGGCGTGATCGTGGGTACATGGTCATCCCTGTTCATCTCCAGTTCTGTGGTGCTGTGGATCAGCAAAGGCCGCAAACCGAAACTGGGAAACTCTGATGTGGCGGTCGCAGTCGATCCCACTATTTATCAGGAACCTAAAACAGAGAGGTAATTCTCTCGTATTTTGAGTCAATCTATGGTAACCGGCTCAATGTTAGCCCTTGTAGATATTCAATGGCAGCATTGGGTCGGTTTCATTGTCTGCGTTCTCTTCTTTCTGGCTTTGGACCTGGGGCTGTTCCACAAGCACGCCCGTGTGGTCAGCTTTAAGGAAGCCTCGGCCTGGACCGGTCTCTGGGTCACGCTTTCGCTCCTTTTCGCGGCGGGCGTATGGCATTGGCGCGGAGCGGAGGAAGGTCAGGAATTCCTGGCCGGTTATATCATCGAGCTTTCTCTCTCGATGGATAATGTTTTCGTGATCGCGCTGATCTTCAGTTTTTTCCGTATCCCGCGGATGTATCAGCACGGGGTGCTGTTCTGGGGGATACTGGGCGCGCTGGTGCTGCGCGGTGCGATGATCTTCGCGGGAGCATCTCTGGTGGAGCGTTTCCACTGGGTGCTGATGATTTTCGGTGTGTTTCTGGTTTACAGCGGTCTCAAGATCGTTTTTACTAAAGATGATGACAATGTCGATCCGGAAAAGAATGTAGTCCTGCGGCTGGTGCGCAAGGTCTATCCCGTGACCTCGCAGCTGCATGGCGAGAAATTCATGATCGTCGAGGCGGGGAAACGGATGCTGACACCTTTGGCGATGGTGCTGATAGTGGTCGAGACCACCGATCTGATCTTTGCCCTGGACAGTATCCCCGCCGTGTTCGGCATCACTCAGAAAAAGTTTATCATCTTCACCTCGAATGTCTTTGCCATCCTGGGGCTGCGTTCCATGTATTTTGCGCTGGCCGGCGCGGTGGATTACTTCCGCTATTTGAAGATCGGTCTTTCCGTGGTGCTGGTCTTTATCGGTGTCAAGATGCTGATCGCCGAATGGTTCCCGATCGGAACGGGTCTTTCGCTGGGGATCGTGGCCGGTATTTTGGCGGTTTCCATGATCGCTTCACTGTGGAGACGTTTTCCCCGGAATAAAAAAATCTCATGAACCCGGCGCGGAACAAGGAGAAAAAAAGCCGTCCGCAGCCGCCTCCCAAACTTTCTGAAACCCTGCGGGGACTTTTGCTGACAGAGGAAAAAGATAAACCTCTGACAGTAAATTATTTGCTGAATCACACGGAGGGGCAGGGCATCTTTCTGACGATGATCCTGCTGGCGCTGCCGTTCATGGTGCCGCTGCTGCCGGGGATGAGCACGCCGTTTGGCGCGGCTATCATTTACCTGGCCTGGACACAAATAGGGGGGAAGCGGAAAGGTCTTCCCGCATGGCTGGGGGATCGCCCTGTCCCGGCGGATAAATTCTTCAAGATCATCGAAGGCACAGCCAGGATATTGAGATTTATCGAGACCGGATTCAAACCCCGCTTTTCCTGGTGGCTGATGCTGCCGGGCATCCAGACTTTCCACTGGTTCCTGATCGCGTTTCTGGCTTTTCTGCTGGCGCTGCCGATACCGTTCCCGGCTTCCAATACATTTCCCGCTTTCGCTCTGGTATTTGTAATAGCAGCCCTGATGGAAAGGGACGGCATCATGGTTTGGCTGGGATACGTTTTCACCCTTCTATCCGTAGCCTGGATCGGCGCATTTATCTTCTTGGGGGATAAACTGTTGAGATATTTAAATACCTGGTTTCACAGTCTTTTTTAGATATAAAAAGAACCACGGATGGACACGGATAAACACAGATAAAATTTTTACCCGAAATGTGTTGCATAAGCTGTTTAAAATTTGTATAAAGGTTGCGTGTTGTTTTGTCGTTGTTTTTCACATATTTAGCTTATAAGTGTAA
>JAEENR010000015.1 GCA_016283885.1 Verrucomicrobiota bacterium | reverse complement strand
GCCAATGAGATCATTTCCTACCGCAACGGACTGGACGGTGTGGAAGCCACCGAAGATGATATCCAGATCAGCAATATCAATATGCTGATGCAGATCGGCGGTATACCCGAAGCGGTCATCCAGCAGCTGGGCGCTTTCTGCGGTTTCCGCAGCACAGTCTTTGAGGTGGAAGTCGTTGCTGAGATCGAAGGACAGCAGCGCACCTTCTCCTCCATGCTGCACCGCGTTTCCGCCAAGGATGTCCGCATCCTCTATTTCCAATGGAAATAGATTCTTTTCAAATTTATTCCAAAACTGCCATGGGGAGAATCGTTATCTCTCACCAGTGATCTTTTCAAGGTCATTTCTTCACCTTCTTTTGCTGTGCATTTTTGAGGCAATACATTTTTTTCTGAATCAATTTTCTATCTGACCTTCTCCACGGACAGATCAACTTTTCCGAAATAATGGAAATTTTTTATAACTTATTCATTTATAATATAATATTCTGTTTTCTATTGAACAAAATCCGTCAGAATAGAAACAAAACAGCCGCTTCCGCAAAATTCTGTGTCAATCCGCATCGCTTTTGAGTAAAATCTCTTAGGCAGGGAAGATGTTTTCCCTGTGAAATTGATCGCGGAATAAGATGAGTCTATTAAACAACACAAAGAGGAAACTCTCCTACGGAAATTCAGAAGTTGAATACTACAGTCTGCCGGCATTAAAAGAAGCCGGGATAGCGGATGTGAGCCGTCTGCCGGTCTCTATCCGGATGATCCTGGAATCGGTACTGCGGCACTGTGACGGCAAGCGGATCACAGAGGCGAATGTCAAAGCTCTGGCCAACTGGAAGCCGACCGCTGTTCGCACCGAGGAGATCCCTTTTGTGGTAGCCCGCATCATCCTTCAGGATTTCACGGGAGTTCCCCTGCTGGTGGATCTGGCAGCCATGCGCACCGCTGTGGCCGAACTGGGCAAGGATCCCTGCATGATCGAACCGCTCGTCCCGGTGGATCTCATCGTGGATCACTCCGTCCAAACCGATTTTTCAGGCACGGCAACGGCTCTGGAGCAAAATCTGGACATGGAATTCAAACGCAACGCCGAGCGCTATCAGCTGCTCAAATGGGGCACTCAGGCTTTCGAGACGTTCCGTGTCATTCCCCCTTCCACCGGCATCATCCACCAGGTCAATCTGGAACATCTGGCCAACGGCGTGCAGGTGCGTGACGGTGTCGTGTTCCCTGACAGCTTAGTGGGAACCGATTCCCACACGACCATGATCAACGGTCTGGGCATTGCCGGATGGGGTGTGGGCGGTATCGAGGCCGAAGCCGGGATGCTGGGGCAACCTCTCTATTTTCTGACACCGGATGTGGTCGGTGTCCATTTAACAGGCAGTCTGCGGCCGGGTGTCACCGCGACAGACGCGGCACTGACCCTGACCCATTTACTGCGCGAGACCAAAGTGGTCGGTAAATTCGTGGAATACTTCGGCGAAGGAGCCGCCGCGCTGGCCGTGCCGGAACGCGCCGTGATCGCCAATATGTCGCCGGAATACGGTGCCACGATGGGATTCTTCCCCGTGGATGAGGAATGCGTCAAATTCCTTCGACTGACAGGGCGTCCCGAAGAAATGATCCGTCTCTATGAAGCCTACTACAAGGCACAGGGAATGTTCGGCATCCCGCGCAAAGGACAAGTAGATTATTCCAAAGTCGTGGAGCTGGATCTCAGCACGGTGGAACCCTGCATCGCCGGTCCTAAACGTCCGCAGGATCAGGTCAAACTGCCGGAACAGAAGCAGAAATTTGCCGCCTCGTTCCCTCAGCAGAAACCTGCCACGGAAATCACTTTGGCAAACGGCCAGAAAGTCCAGATCGGCAACGGCAGCATCCTGATCGCGAGTATCACCAGCTGCACCAACACGTCTAATCCCACTCTGCTGCTGGCCGCGGGACTCGTGGCAAAGAAAGCTGTTCAGCTGGGAATGAAAGTCCCCGCTTACGTCAAGACCTCTCTGGCTCCGGGTTCGCGTGTCGTCAGTGAATATCTGAGCCGCACCGGCCTTCAAAACTATCTGGATCAACTGGGATTCAATACGGTGGGCTATGGCTGCATGACCTGCATTGGCAACTCCGGCCCGCTGAATCCGGAGATCGAAACTGTGGTCAAAGCCCAGGATTATGTCTGCGCCGCGGTGCTTTCCGGCAACCGTAATTTCGAGGCGCGTGTCCATCCCAGCATCAAGGCCAATTATCTGATGTCACCGCCGCTGGTCGTCGCGTTCGCGCTGGCCGGCCGTGTGGATATCGATATCACTACCGAGGCCATCGGAACAGATAAAGACGGAAAACCCGTTTACCTGAAAGATCTCTGGCCGTCCTCCGAAGAGATCAACACCCTTTTCAAAGAAGCCCTGAAACCGGAAGTGTTCAAAGCGACCTATACCGGTTATGCCACACGCAATGCCAAGTGGAACGACGTCCCGGCTCCGACCGGCAAGGTCTTTGCCTGGGATCCGAAAAGCACTTACATCCAGAACCCGCCTTTCTTCAAAGGCAGCGGCGCGTCCGATACTTTCCCACTGGAACCGGCACCGACACAGAACATCCGGGAAGCCCGCGCGCTGGCTATCTTCGGCGACAGTGTGACGACCGATCATATCTCCCCGGCCGGTGCTTTCGCTCCGACGACTCCTGCCGGACGGTATCTGATCGAGAACGGAGTCCGTCAACAAGATTTCAACAGCTACGGTTCACGGCGCGGCAATGACCGTGTCATGACACGCGGCACCTTTGCCAATGTCCGCATCAAGAACCTGATGGTTCCCGGTGTGGAAGGCGGTGTGACCCGGTATCAGCCGGGCGGAGAGCAGATGAGCATTTACGATGCCGCCCGGAAATACGCGGCCGAGGACAAAGCTCTCATCGTTCTGGCCGGTCTGGAGTACGGCACAGGAAGCTCCCGTGACTGGGCCGCAAAAGGAACAGCGCTGCTGGGAGTCAAGGCCGTTCTGGCACGCAGTTTTGAACGCATCCATCGCTCCAATCTGGTCGGTATGGGCATCCTTCCGCTTCAATTCAAGGAAGGTATATCCGCTCAGACATTAAACTTGGACGGAACAGAAACGTATGACATCCTGGGACTGGATACCGAACTGAAACCGCAGCAGGATATCACCGTCCGCGTCACACGCAAAGACGGCACAGCGCAGGAAGTGCAAGTGACCTGCCGCATCGATACACCCATCGAGGTGGAATACTACCGCCACGGCGGCATCCTGCCTTATGTACTGCGGCAGCTGATCCAAAAGCATTAGCACATCATGAACAGCGGCAAAAAACAGAATCAAACCGGAACCGGTTTTACAGAAAAGATCATGGGAAACCCCGTGAGCAAGGCTCAGCTGGTGATGGCGTTTTTTGTTGCCGGCATCGCCGATTTGATTTTGACGCCGCTGGATCCGACTCCGCTCTGTATGGTCATTGATCTCATGGTGGCCTTAGCCCTGTTTGTCGTCTTAGGCTGGAGGATCATCCTGCTGCCGGCATTGATCGCGGAGGCCATACCGGGAATGGCGATCTTCCCTTTCTGGGTCATGGTGGTGGGCAGCATCGCTGTCTTTGGAACGATCCGCAAACCCGGCAGTTCCGACAAAACACCGGACGTATTGACGACATCCACCGAAG
>JAEENR010000125.1 GCA_016283885.1 Verrucomicrobiota bacterium | reverse complement strand
GTTTTCCTCAATGATCGCACGGAAACCTTTGAATACAGTGCCGTCAACAACCGCCGTATGATGACGATAACTCCGACCCAGTACGGAAAATCTTCACTCAAAAAGGTGGTTTGGATCACCCTGGACAATTCGGAGCTTCAAAAGATCCGCGAGCGTTCCCGCCAGCTCTTTTTTGAGAACCAGAAGAACCTCACCCGTCTGGAGAAGATCGCCCAGCAGTGGCAGCATATCGTGGATCTCTTCCCTATGCCCTTCTTTGTCAAGAACAAGGATAACGATCACCGCTATGCTCTGATCAATAAAGAATTCGCCAAGGTGCTGAACAAAAGCGCGGAAGAGATCATCGGCAAGACTGACTATGACCTTTTCTCCAAAGAGATAGCGGATATGTTCCTGGAAGAAAACACCAAGCACCTCGAGCCTGAGAAAGTCTCAGTCTTCACGCGGCCTGTCTCCATTGGTGATTCCGTTATCCAGGCAAAGTCTTTCATCTCTACCTTCAAGGACATGAACAATCAACAGCTGTTGGTGGGGTTCAATACTGATATCTCTCGTGAAATGGATCTGATCCATCGGGCTGAAGAATCCAGCAAAGCCAAGAGCTTCTTCCTGGCATCAGTCAGCCATGAACTGCGCACTCCGCTGAATTCACTGCTCGGCTTCATCAATATGCTGCGGAACGGCACTTTGGATCGTAACACCCAGCTGGAATACTTGAATAACATCAACATGGCGGGTGACGCGCTCCTCCATCTGATCAATGACATTCTGGATCTCTCCAAACTGGAATCCGGAGAAATGCCTTTCTATTCGGAACTGATCGACTTCAACCGCTTCTGCAAAGAGAATTGCGGTGTATTCGCCCACAGCATTGAAGAAAAAGGGCTTCAATATCAGACAGACCTCCAGCCAATGCCGATGCTTAATCTGGATTCGGCGCGAATGAGACAAACCTTCTATGCCCTGCTCGGCAACGCCCTGCAATATACGCAGAAAGGCAAGATCTCCGTTTCTGTCCGCTTCCAGGAAACAAGTGATTCCGAGGGTACGCTCACTATCAAAGTGAGTGATACCGGCATTGGCATTGCTCCTGAAGATCAAAAGAATATCTTTAAAGCGTTCGTCAAGCTGTCCCGTATGCGCGGAACCCGCGGGAGTAATTCCGGCTCCGGTCTGAGTCTCTCCATTATTCATGGTATGATCGAGAAAAGAGGCGGCACCCTGGAAGTGGAAAGTGAACTGGGCAAAGGAAGTACTTTCACCGTTACCCTGCCCAAGATCCAATTCTCCAAACAGACCCCGCAGGATCTGCCCAGAGGGATCGCTCCCAAGAATATCAATCACAGGATCCGCTCGGTGCTGCTGGTAGATGACATTCCCATGAATCTGACGATCCTGACTGTTATCGTGAAAAAGATGGGTCTGGAACCCACTACGGTCTCCAGCGGCAAAGAAGCTCTCCGCTTGCTGCGGCAAAAACCGTTCGGCCTGATCCTGACAGACTTGTGGATGCCGGAAATGAACGGCGCGGAACTGGCCAAAGCCATCCGTGACCTGCCCGGCTACCAGGATGTCCAAATCCTGGCGGTGACCGCCGACGTGGAAAGCCGAGAGAACTTTGATATGAGCTACTTCGACGGCATCCTCACCAAGCCCATCACCCAGGAACAGATCCTCCAGTACATGAGGAACTAGTGTCAGAGGTGTTATAAAAAATCCCCGGTGTTTTTTCACATCGGGGATCTTCGTTTTCAGCTTAAAAAGCCTCTATTTCACCGGAGTCAGCGCCACACGAAAGCCCACTTGGTTGTACTGAACGTCGGGGGCATGGCAGTTCCGGTCCGCAGAACGGCAGTTCCAGGCGTAGTTGCCCCAACTGCCTCCGCGACTCACACGGTAATAGCCCGTATCAACCCCTGTCGGATCACTCACCGCTGAAGTCGGATAATCTCCATAGCAATCTAAACACCATTCCTCCACATTACCGTGCATATCATACAATCCCCAGACATTGGACTGTTTCTGCCCTGTCGGATGAGTACAGGTCAAACCTTGATAATAACTCTCTATGCCCGCATTATACCAATACCAGCCCACTTCATCCATTTCAGGACATTTATACGAATCTGACAGATTCTTGCCATTGTTCAGGGCTGTGGTCGTCCCGGCACGACAGGCATATTCCCACTGCGCTTCGGTCGGCAGAGTATATTCATATCCTTCCGGCAATCGTCCTGCCGCTTTCTCGATTTCGGTCAGCTTGGCACAGAAATTGGTCGCTTCACTCCAGCAAACACATTCCACCGGCAGATCGGCTCCTTTGAATACAGAAGGATTCGTTCCCATCACAGCTTCATACTGCGCCTGGGTCACTTCAAACTTACCCAGCCAATAACCCTTGGTCAGAGTTACTTCGTGCTGAATTTCATCACTTTCTCTGCCCAGCTCGTTTTCCGGGCTGCCCATTGTAAACGTACCGGGTTCGACCCAGATCATGTCCAGATCCTTGTCGTTCGGTAAAATGATGGACGCGTTTGAACCCGGCACGGGAAGTCCGGATGTCTCCGAAGAAGCAGTCGCGACCAGCGCCAGACGGAAACCGTAAATATTCACAGTCACCTCCGGGGAGTTGCCATTCCGATACGCCGAACGTCCGAGGTACGCAACACTGTTCCAACTGCCGCCGCGCAGAACGCGGTATGGACCAAACACCCCCGATTCAGGGCCCACAGGATCCGTTACCTCTGAAACCGG
>JAEENR010000124.1 GCA_016283885.1 Verrucomicrobiota bacterium | reverse complement strand
CAAGGCATTTGTCTATATCTTGATCGCGGTCATCGGTTATTTTGCGCTGAGTTCTGTGAGGATCCCCAAGCGCCGGGTAGGGGTATGTGTGCTGCTGTTTTTCATCACAACGCTGACCTTGATTTTCAGTAACGTGGTTTACATGATGGGTCCCAATTTCTGGTTCTTGTACTTGTTTGTGCCGGCGGATTACGCGGTCGGCCAGGCTCAGGCCGATTATCTATACGCGGAAGTGACCCGTCTGGGCGGTGTGGGATTCGCTCTGATGGGTGTTTATTTCTACATGATGGTGCGCTACGGGATACGGGGGATCTTCGATCTTCAGCATCCGCTGCGGCTTTTGACTTTGAGCCTCGTTGTGGTCGGCAGTATGACCGGTGGTTTTCGTTCCACGATCATTTTGTACATTCTGATTTTTGCCTTTCAGTTTTTCCTGGAGAAACTTTACAAAACAAAATTCCTCTGGATCATAATTGCTTCGAGCATCATAGGGTTGGCTTTGCTTTATCCTTTCGTCCAGAAACTTCCAACATCCTTCCAGCGTTGTGTGAGTTTTCTGCCCGGTTTGAAGATCGATTTGGCGGCGCGCGCCGACGCGGATGCTTCGATCGAATGGCGCTTGAAGATTTGGTCGGTGCTGTGGCCGCAGGTGGGAAATTATCTCTTGCTGGGCAAAGGGTTCGTCTATGACGCGTCTGATGTCCATCTGGCCGATGAATCCGTCCGCCGTGGTTTCCTTCAGTCTGAGGATTTTGCTGTGATCACGGGTGACTATCACAGCGGCCCTCTGTCTGTGGTCATTCCGCTGGGAATCTGGGGTGTTATTGGCTTTGTATTGATCAATGTATTCGGGATAAGGATGCTCTATTTGCAATGCAAGTACGGCGATCCGGACTTTTTGACGATCAATAATGGACTGCTGGCATTGTTCACGGTGCGTGTGGTTTATTTCTGGGTTTTCTTCGGGGCGGTGGCTTCGGATATGGCTACGTTTGCCGGTATTCTGGGACTGAGTCTGGCCATCAATGGAGCTCCGCGGAAACGACCGTGGGTGAGCGAGGAAGAGGAAGAACAGCAGGATTATCTGGAACTGGAAGCCGAGGGCGTTACACCGGAACCGGTCTTCAAGCCAAGTGCTTTTGCATTGCATCGTTTTCCTTCCAGCAGAGACACTTCTGCTTTACCTTCTGCTCCTGCTGAGGTTCCAACGGATACTCGCGGTGAGACTGGAGCGGATCCGAACAAGAAATGAAGTTTTCAGTTGTTACGCCGGTTTTCAACGGGATGCCGTGGATGGAGTATTGTGTCCGTTCAGTGGTGGATCAGAAGCCGGTTGTTCTGGAACATATCATCCAGGACGGAGGTTCCACAGACGGTACCGGGGAATGTGTTTCCAAGTGGGAGAGTGTCCAATATATCCGTGAGCACGACAACGGGATGTATGATGCTATCAACCGCGGGTTCCGCAAGGCTCAAGGGGATCTGGTCCTGCATTTGAACAGCGATGAGCAGCTGCTGCCCGGCGCGCTGGAGAAGGCGATCCGTTTTTTTGAGGCTCATCCGGAGGTGGAAATGGCGTTTGCTTACGCGCTGGTGCTGGATACCCGCGGCGAGTTGCTCTGCTACCGAAAAACGCTTTTGCCGGATCTGCTTCATACACAGATATCCCATTTATGCACACTGACCTGCGCGACTTTTTACCGGCGCGCCGCGATCGAGAGATACGGTCTGTATTTTGATTCCAGCTATCGGGTGCTGGGGGATGCCGAGCTGATTTGCCGCGCATTGAAACAAGGGGTCAAAATGGCGATCCTGCCCGAATATACTTCCGCTTTTACGATCACCGGCAAGAATCTCAGCAATGATGCCCGCGCTGTCCCGGAAAGGATCCGTATGGCGGAGCAGGCACCGTGTCTGCTCCGGATGCTGAAACCTGCCGTAAAAATGCTTCATCGTGTCAAGCGCACTCTGGGTGGTGTTTACAGCCAAAAGGCTTTGGATTACGAGGTTTACACGCCGGAAAGCCCCGAATGCAGACAGCATTTCCACGCGGAGAAGCCGGATTTCCGCTGGAAAGAGGAAAACGTTCAGCAGTAGTTGTTTATTTGAGTTTGATAAGGGATGGATCGGGAGTCGGATCCCAAAGGAAGGAACGCTCTTCTTTCAAGACTTCATCACCGTCTTTGATCAGGACACGCCAGGCTCCCAGTCCTTCCAATTCCTGAAAACTCTCTTCGGGGATCTTGACTTTGGTCCAGCGACTCCAGATGGATTTTTTGGAGGAAATTTTTTCGGTAAAAGAAATGGTGGGGGCACCTGCTTTGGCACCACGCATTTCGACGGTAATATTCAGATCGTCAAAGTTTTTCAGTGTATTGCGCCATTGGATATCGAAGCGGATCGTTGAGCATTTGGTTTGATCCAGCCGCAGAAGAGACTGATAGCGGTCCCGCTCGAACAAGCTGGGGCTTAGTGTATTGTGTCCGTCTTTATCCAAATAGTGGGGAAGCACTTTGAAGATTTTTACGGAACCAGCCTGGGCACTGAAGACCAGGAGGAATGCTAATAATATGCTCAGTTTAAGGCGCATAGTTTTATCTGCTTATTGTTTGAAAACTTCGGCGATCTGGCGCTGGATCTCTTCCGCGGCGGCTTTGGGATCGGCTGCCGCGCGGATAGGCCGTCCCACCACGATGTAATCGGCTCCGTTCATGAAAGCATCCTGCACGGTGACAACGCGTTTTTGGTCATCTTTGACCGCGGTGTTCGAGGCCGGACGGATCCCCGGAGTGATGACGATGAGTTTATCATCCACACCTTCACGCAGTTTGCGGGCTTCCAGTCCGCTGGAGATCACACCATCGCAACCCAGAGCCAGCGCGCGCCGTGCTCTGGAGAGAACCAGTTCTGCCACATCGCATTGAAAGCCCAGGTCTTCCATGTCGCCTTTGTCCAGACTGGTCAACACGGTGACGGCCAGGATCTTGGTAGAACCTTTGGCTGCCGCTGCCGCGCGCATGATGTCATCATTGCCGTGAACGGTGGCAAAGGTCACCCCTCGGCTTTGGAGCTGTTCCACGGCGTTCTTGACGGTTTCGGGAACGTCAAAGAATTTGAGATCCACGAAAATCTTTTTCCCCAGTTTCCGGAGTTTTTCGACCAGCTGGAAGTAGCCGCCTGTCATGAACATCTGCAAGCCCAGCTTGTAGAACAGGACGGAGTCGCCCAGACGGTCTATCATTTCTTCCGCGGCGGTTACACTGGGCAGATCCATCGCGAAGATGAGGCGCTCCCGGACGGGGATGTTTTTAGTAGATAAAAAATTGTTCATAGTTAGTCAGTTGGGGTTTAGTTATAATGATCTTCTTTTTCACCGTGGCAGGGAATGCAGTTCATCTTGGCGCTGACATTGGCGGCGGTGCCTTTTTTGCCGTGGCACTGCACACAGCGGGCATTGGCCGTGCTGGGGCTCTTGAATTTCGCGTCTTCGAATTCCGCGCAGCGGTTCAGGATCTCCACCGCTTTGGCGGCGATATCGGCTGTCAGACGTTTGCAGCGGTCGCTGCGGAATTCGGAGAACGGTGACTGTCCGGATTTTTCGCACCATTTCATTTGCGACACATGGCACAGAACAGAACCCGACACGGAAGCGGGCATCGGCTCGAACTTGGAGCTTTTGGGTTTAAAGATGGGCAGCTCGGTGGTTTCATAGTAACCGCAGAGTTCCGCGGTGAGCGTGTCCAGCTTGGCCTTGTCGTGAACAAAAAGACCAAAAATCGCGCACGCGCCGTTGACTGCTCCGCAGAGGGTGCCTTGACCGCCCAGACCGGAATGGCCGTACTTGAACATCTGGCAGGGGAAGTTCTTAAGAGCCTGGCTCAGAGCGGGGTTGACTTTGGCCGCCGCTTCGGCCATGGCAGTCGCTATCGCGGTGAAAGCGGCATACATACAGCTGCCTTCGGGATAGATCTCATAAGCTCTGGCCGCGACTTTTTTCGGGTCCAGTTTAACAGGTTTCCATTCAACGGCTTCTTCTTTTTGCGGTTTCTCCGCGGAAACGGAAGAAAATTGTCCGGCCAGGAATGCTCCTACCGCGAGACCGGCGGTCCCGATCGCTTTTCTGCGTGATATATTCATGTACTGTAAGATTTCTTTTTCGTCTTCCAACGAATCAAACTGCGCTGAGTATAAATCAAAACGGATCGTTTGACACTCCAAAACTCAAACACGCTGCAAAAAGAACCATCAAAAGAACCACAGATGTACGCGAATAAACTAGATAAAATATTGAATAACAAAATTTTATATTTGCCTATTAATGATTATTTTTAATATCCATCCGTGGTTCCAACAAAAATCCCCGGTGGTAATGGTGATTTTGGTTTTAAGGCTTTTGAGTTGACAAAAAGAGGCTGGTCATGAAGACTTCTTGACAGGCGAGATGATCAGAAGGGTGTCTCGCAAAGGATACGATTATGGATTTTCCGAAACCGACACCGCGGCAAGTTCGATGGTTATGGCACGGTCTGACGGCGTTAGCCGTTGGAGTTCTTGTTGCTATGGCAGTATTTCTGCTTTGGGGAGCGGCATGGCTGGCCAGTAAGTTGTCTGCCGTACTGATACCGCTGGCGGCCGGTGCGATCCTGGCTTGTTTGCTGGATCCGCTGGTTGTTTTTCTGACCCGATGGAAGATCAAAAGGAGATTGGGTGTTCTGCTGGTGTTCGCGGTGATCGGCGGGATCCTGGCGCTGGTCCTGTCCTGGCTGATTCCTTTGCTGGTTGTTGAAATAGATGATTTTATTCGGAATTCTCCGGTTTTGCTGAATAAGCTGAGGCTGTATGTGGAGACGCAGGTGAATCATTTCAATGAGTCGCTGGCGGCTTCCGGCTGGGCGGATCGTTTGAGGATCGCCTGGGATCAGGGAGTGGGCGATTCGTTCCAAAAGTGGTTCGGCAATGTATTCGAGGTG
>JAEENR010000123.1 GCA_016283885.1 Verrucomicrobiota bacterium | reverse complement strand
CTGTTGCCTCTCCATTACAACCTGCTATGCTAACCGTTCCGGTGGTATCATCTTCTGTTAAGACTCGATAGGTTAAATCACCTATCGCGAAACGATCATCTACAGCTGCCTGAGATTGAGCTGGAGTGAAAATACCGGCAGATAAGCTGAATGCTATTGCCGCCAGACCATACATAAATTTATAAGTTGCCATAGTTTTATTTTTTAAATGTTTCAACTGTCTAGCTCAAAAAAGAATGATCTAAGGAAATTAAGAAAAATTTCAGCGGGAAAAGAAAGGGTGAATCTTCACCTGTGCCACAACAGGATTTATCCTGCTCTACGTGGTCGCCATTCTGTTTCCCAAACCGAGGCTCTCCAAAGCCCATACCAAAGGAAACTCGAAGAGACACCCCACGAGGGGGCGTTTCTAACAGGTTTAGTCTTTGGTACGAAAATTTTGGAGATTCCGGTTTAGACCTCACCGTTTTGACGCTAAGCGCTAAAACTTTCTATTTTAGTTATTTATTTCATTCCCATTCCTCAGCGACATCCACCATCGAGGAACGACCAGAATAAAATAGCAGATATTTTGCAATATCGCAAGGGGGATATTCATTTCTGTCACCGGTCCCCGGTGAAGTATTTGTGGGATACCTTTACCGGGGGTGCGCAAGCGCACGCCCTGGCTGCTATCTTTGACCCGTTCCGGGTCATTAAAATGGAGCCGCGCGCAGCTGTAACTTGAAAGCCTGAAGGGCTTGCCAGAGAATAGCCGGGGGTGAGCGCAGCGTAACCCCCGGTAGCGCAAGCACTAACATTCCACCCTGAAGAGGTGGCAGAACCGAACGTCGGCTTTGCACTGTAAACACAGATAACATATTATTATCAAATTAGTTACAAAATATCTGTGTCTATCTGTATGCATTTATGGTTCTTTTCATTCCATCCGTGGTTCTTCTGTCACCCATCGTCACACAAATAAAAGAGGAATGTATTGCATGATTTTGCTGAAAATTGTATAAATGCCGCGTGATGATATCTAATTTAATCAATATGAAACGATTCTCGATCTTATTGGCAGCCGCGTTGATCGCCGTAACGGTACAGGCACAGAATTTCCCCGGACAAAGGAGATCGCCCAACGACACCTTGCAGTCCGTAAAAGTTAACCCGGACAAAAGCGTGACCTTCCAGATCTATGCCCCGGAAGCCAAAAATGTCCAGCTTTCCGGCGATCTGGCCGGATGGGGTGATAACCGCGCTAAGTTTACGAAAAACTCAGAAGGTGTCTGGACTGCCACTCAGAAGAATGACAAAGTCAGCATTTACCGCTACGGCTTTATCGTTGACGGGGTTGCGGTCAATGACCCCAAGGCGAAAGTCAGCCGGGATATGCCGCCTTATGTGGCCGTGGATCCCGATGGGACCGCCTTTTGGGCTATGAAAGATGTTCCCCATGGTGCCGTATCGCAGATCTACTACAAGTCAAAGACTTTTGACCGGACAAAAAGCATGCACATCTATACTCCGCCCGGATACAATCAGATAGACAAGCTGCCTGTTCTCTACCTGATCCATGGCGGCGGCGAGAATGATTTTGTGTGGTCGAATGTGGGACGCGCCAATTTCATCATGGACAATCTGCTGGCAGAGAAAAAGTGCGTTCCCATGATAGTTGTCATGCCTGACGGCGGTGTCGGCATGGGCGTGGAAAAATTCACAGATGAAATGATGAACGATATCATCCCTTATGTTGAGGATAACTATAAGGTCTTCAAAGATAATGAACATCGCGCCGTGGCCGGTCTCTCCATGGGTGGTCTGGAGACACTGGACATCTCTCTGAAAAACTATAAGAGCTTTGCTTATGTTTTCCCCATGAGCACGGGATGGTTCAGCGATTCACCGGCTTATGCCCAATGGGAACCGTATCTGAAAGAACACGCGCAGGAAATGAACAAATACTTCAAAGTCTATAAATTCTTCATGGGCGGAGAAGAAGACATCGCGTATAAGAATGGCAAAAAGACACTTGAGACCTTTGACAAATGCGGCGTGAAATATGAATACTCAGAAATGCACGGCGGTCACTCCTGGTACGTCTGGAGAGACAACCTTCATGACCTTGCGCAGCTGCTGTTCAAATAAGAATACCCTATACTGAACTGATTAAAAAAACGGCAGTTTCTTTTGGAGACTGCCGTTTTCTTGTATAGATATTGAACTAATAAAGTCTAATTCTTCCCTTTTGGATCCCTCTGGAACATCTTTCTCAGGGCATCAAAGAGGACGGCCGAGGTCATCACCAGCAGCAAAATGCAGACAGCTCCGATTGGCCAGTCTGACTTTGAACCACAGGTTTTAACGGCCAACTGAACCATTGCAGACAATGTGATCACGAACATGATCACCATTGGGATGCTGATGAAGATCGTACTCTTTCCGCTCTGGCGTCTCCACAAGAAGAGGAAGAACAACCCCAGCGCAGCCAGCAGCTGATTGGTCGCGCCGAAAGCCGGCCAAATTATTTTCCACAAAGGCTGCTCACCGGGAGCCAGTAAGATGCCTATCGCGGGCACCGCCACGATCAGGAATGAACAAATAGACCGACTCAGCAGAGTATTCGATACACCAAACAGCTCCTGAACGATAAAGCGGGTCAAACGTGTCCCCGCATCCAGCGATGTCAGCAGAAAGGTACTCACCGCCAGCAGCGCGAACGAACTCACTGCCAGCGAGTTGATACCAAAAGCACTCATAAATTTTCCTAAACCGGACGCGAACAATGTCGTAGGTGGGATTTCAGGATCCACAGTCAAGATCATCACCGTTGCCAGCGACAGCACCCCCAGCACCCCTTCTACCAGCATTCCGCCATAAGCGATAGGTCGCGCTTCGGATATCTTATTGAGCTGCTTGGAGGTCGTTCCGGTCGCCACCAGCCCATGGAAACCGCTGATCGCGCCACAGGCGATCGTCACGAAAAGGATCGGAAAGATCGGCCCCAGTTCCGGATCATTGAAACCGGTAAAAAAGGGATACTGGATAGTATACTTGCCTGTTATCCCTACCGCCACGATCCCTATAAAACCTGCCGCCAGGCAGGCATACAGAAGAAAAGAGGAAAGAAAATCTCTCGGCTGGAGCAGGATCCACACCGGCAGCACCGATGCCACACCGCAATAGATCAATAAAACGATCGTCCATAAGAAATGAGGATCGAACCCCGTCTTAGTTGCCACCATCTCCGGCATCAGCGGTATGCGCATAGAAACCCAGATAGACACAAAAACAAGCGGAACAAAGATAAGCGAAAGTTTTCCGGCGGACAGCCCGGAGCGTTTCAGTGTCAATCCGAATGCCACCGCCAGACCGATATAGATCAGCGATGCCATCGCCACAACACCACCCTGCGCCTCAGCCTCTTTCACAGGCGGAGCGAATGTCGCCGCCGTCAGATCCACGAATACGATCAGGATATAGAAAAGAACGATCATCAAGAAGGCCAGGAATATCTTATATGAAAAACTCCCCAAAAAGTCACGGGCGATCTCACCCAGCGATTTCCCCTGGTTGCGGACACTGGCGATCAGGGAGGAATAATCATAGACCGATCCCATAAAAATACACCCTAGCAATATCCAGAACAGAGCCGGTCCCCAGCCAAACGCCAACCCGGCGACAACGGGACCCACGATCGGGCCGCTTCCAGCGATCGCGCTGAAATGATGACCAAACAAAACCAATTCAGGGGCGGGATCATAATCCACACCATCCCTCATCGTGTGAGCAGGTGTCTGCTCTTCTTTATTGACTTCAAGCTTGCGTTCAACAAATCCACCATAAAAGTGGTATCCCAAACCAAAAAGAACACAAGCTGCAAAAAATATTGCAAGCAACATACCCGGATATTCTATTCCTTCTTTGAAAAATGTAAATAGCGCAAAAAAACAGCCTCCCCTTCAATGCGGCATCACCAAAAAGAGAACCATTTTTAAACACAAATAACTCATTGTTATTAAATGAGTTATTTATGTTTATCCGTGTCTATACGAGATTCTATTTAACTCTGCGCAGAGGATTCTTCCAGCATCTTTTTCAGGGTTATGTAGTCGATCTTGCCGGATCCTAAACGCGGCAGAGCGTCCATCAGCATCACATTGCGCGGAGTGCAGAGATTGCTCAGACCGCTTTCGCGAATGATCGCGCGGACTTTTTCATCCGTCACCCGTTTGTCATTGGTGACCACAACCAGCGCCTCACCGCGATCCTCACAATGAACAGAGGAAACCGCCAGCTCCAGCTCGGAGCCCAGTTCAATGAGAGCCTCTTTCAATGTGTCTTCCACCGCGGTCAGACTGATCATCTCGCCGCTGATCTTGGCAAACCGCTTCACACGTCCCAAAATGGTGATGAAACCATCCTCATCTATCGTTGCGATATCGCCGGTATCGTACCAGCCGTTCAGCGTTTTGAAGGCATCATTGGCTTCCTTGTTCAGATAGCCCTTCATTACATTGGGCCCCTTGACCAGAAGACGGCCGCCGTTTGCGATGCCCGGAACTTCCTTCAGTTGGACTTGCATACCGGGGAAAGGCCGTCCGACTGAGCCGGGTTTGTAATCATACGTTGTATTGACCGAAATGATGGGCGAACACTCTGTCACACCGTAACCTTCCTCAACAAGCGTCATGAAACGGTCAGCGTAGTTCTTTATCGTGGAAGGCTGGAGCTTCTCGCCGCCCACGATAGACAACCGGATACTGCTGAAATCCGAAGGCTGCGCGTAATGTGCGTATCCATTCAGGAATGTGTTCGTGGAGGCTATCACCGTGCTCTTAGTGTCATACACCAGACCGGGAACGATCTTATAATGAAGCGGCGAAGGATAGATAAAGCAGCGGATGCCGCGCACTATCGGGATGATAACGCCCAGCATCAGTCCAAACCCGTGGAAAATAGGCAGCGCGTTGAATATCTTATAGGAATCAGCCACATTGGCAAAAGGCACCGCCTGTTCGCAGTTGGCGATCAAATTCCGATGGGTCAGCTCCACGCCTTTGGGCATTCCTTCGGAACCGCTGGTGAAGAGGATCACCGCGGTGGACTGGGCGGAAATACCCTTGGGGATCGGACATTTGCAGAAAATCAGATTCTTGATTTTCGCGAAAAATGAGATCTGCGGCCGCACATCCTCCAGATAGACCATCTCCACACCGATATCGGCCAAAGCCTTGACATCAAAATGGATCTGCTCAATAAAACTGCGGGATGTGACCACCTGCTTGATCTTGGATAAACGGGTACAGTCACAAATCGTTTTGATCCCGGCACTAAAATTCAGGATAGTAGGGACTTTGCCGATAGACCACAAAGCCAGCAGAACGACCGGCGCGGCAGCAACACCCGGCAGCAAAAAGCCGACTCGTCCGTCTTCGGAGGGCTTCAGCGTCTTTTTCAGCACACCGCCGATCAGGCTTGCTCCCAATATCAGCTTGCGGTAAGTGATCTTGGTATATTTAAAATCCTCCCAAATACAGACCTTCCTGGCCATCCTGCACATATACCTCACGACATGAGGAAGTGTTTGCGGACCATACTCCAGATTCACCTCCAGATGATGGGCCAGCATTCTGTCTCGCAGCCAGATAGCACGGCGATTCTCTGTCATGATATGGTTTTCTTTGTTCTGAGACGGAGAATGAAGATTCCCGTTCATATCCTCGCAGTTCTTCAGATACAAGCCGACCCGCGGGAAATAACAGCAATTTCCGGGATGACAGACCGCCCCCTTGATATAACGCGCCCCGCGTAAATATCCCAGGATCAGCTTCGCGTTGGTCTTCTGGATAAGAAAATGGATCCCGGCCTGAGTTTTCATCAACTCGCCGTTAGTAGAGATCGTTTTTTCCGCGAAGATGACCAGTTTGCCGCCTTTGGACAGGATCTCCGCCAGGCGTTTCAATTCAAACGCGGAAGCGGGTTCGATCGGCACGGTCCACTTGTTATAGACAAATTTCTTGTGCAACCAGCTTAGTTTGGCCGTTGGACTGGATGTGACAAACTGCCAATCCGTTCCCAGCGAGGCATAAAGGAACAGCCCGTCCAGCCATGAGGAGTGGTTCACCGTCAGAATAACAGGTCCCTTTGTTTTCAGGCACTCGCCGCCAAACACTTTATATCCATAGAGAACCCGCAGTAAAAAGCGTAACAAAAATCTAAAAAACAGACTCATAGTTTTGTATCAAAAGACACACGTCCATGGGCATATTAACTTAAAACCGGAAAAAATGCCAGAAAACCTTCACAAATCATATCTGACATCTATTTTATATATAACTTTTTTAGTTTGAATATATTGTATCAAACAAGATCCCCTTCTGCCTGAAAATGGAGTGAATTTTCTTCAGAAGATTCCACATAGAATCGCTGTCCTTCGATACGTCCGGCGGTCGTCAAAAGAGCGCCCCTCTGCGTAGCAGCCACATAATTGACATGCAGACTCTTCATCTGCGGTATTTTGCCCAACTGATCCGCCAACCAGTCATAGACCAGCCCGATATAACGGGCATTGTTGACATGGTCATTCAAGTCGATCATCGTCTCCATCACTCTGACCGTCAGAGGATGCGAGACTTCCTGACGAACCATCTTCCCCAGCCCAGGAAAGAAACGCGGCATGTCGGAATAAGCCGAAAGATCCACTCCCAGAGAGGAAACACGAACCGGACGCATCCGTTCTGTATGGAACACCAGCCAGCAACTGCTGGCACGGGCTATTGTTTCCTGTTCGGAATGAGTATCTTTTGAACATTTAAAAACAAATTCACGAGTGGCGAACAGCGAATCTACTCCCGAAGGCCAGGTCTGGATATGCACCTCTTCCCCGTAAGCCGGAAACCGCTCGATGCTCAGGCATAAACGCGACAAGATCCATGTCAACTGTTTTTCTCTCAGTGCGTTATAACCAAACCCCAGTTCCTCGGCATGATCCCCGGCCAGCTCCTGCATATAATCAAAAAGAATATCAGGTCTGAGCAAACCATTCGCTCCCACATCCGGATGACGGACTCTGAAAACTCCCGTTTTTGTCTTAGTTTCCATAAACTAACGGACTTTTTATAGCACAGATACAGAGGAAAATCACCAACTATTGACAAGTTATCATTTTACATTGACACCCCCCCTTGCTTATGAGATGATTTTTCCAGCTTTTATGCATAAGAAATTAACATCATTAGTAGCTATCCTTGGGGCGTTAGCCTTGGGTGGAGTCACATCTTCCTGGGCAGATACCCCCTCGTGGAGCAAGAAAGAAGCCCCACTGATGACGCGCTGGGCCAAAGACGTAAACCAGAACAACGCTCATCAGGAGTATCCGCGTCCTCAATTAACACGCGATAATTGGATCAATCTTAACGGATTGTGGGATCTCGCCATCGTCAGCAGAGATCAAGCCAAACCGGAAAGTTTCAATGAAAAGATCCTGGTACCCTTCCCGGTGGAATCCGCTTTGAGCGGTGTGATGAGAATGGTCAAGGACAGCGAGCAGATCTGGTATCAACGCACTTTCAGCGTGCCGCAGGACTGGAACGGCAAGAAAATGCTCCTCCACTTCGGCGCGTGCGACTGGGACACGACCGTTTATGTCAATGGCAAGAAAGTCGGTTCTCACAAAGGCGGTTATACAGCCTTCAGCATGGATATCACCAAAGCCCTGGTCAAAGATCAGAAACAGACGATCACCGTTTCCGTTTGGGATCCCACCAGCTCCGGCACTCAGCCCAGAGGCAAACAGATCAGCAATCCGCACGGCATCTGGTACACACCGACTTCCGGTATCTGGCAGACCGTGTGGCTGGAACCTGTCAGCACCACCTACATCGAAAACCTAAAAATCACTCCCAACATTGACGAGAAGTGTGTTTATGTCCAGATACCCACTGCTATTGAGAAGGGTACATCCTTTGAGTGGAAAGTCTCTGTGCTGGATTCCGGCAAAGAAGTGGCAGACTCCACCGTGAGTCTGATCAGCAGCGAATCAACGACTTCCATACAGCGCCTCAGCATAGCCATCAAAGAACCTAAACTCTGGTCTCCGGATTCTCCTTTCCTGTACGACCTGAAAGTCTCCCTGCTAAAGAATGGTGAAAAGGTGGACGAAGTCGGTTCCTATTTTGGTATGCGCAAGATCAGCGTAGCCAAAGATAAAAACGGCATCAACCGCTTGATGCTGAACAATGAACCGCTCTTCCAGTTTGGTCCTCTGGATCAAGGTTTCTGGCCGGACGGTCTCTATGCGGCTCCGACCGATGAAGCTCTGAAATACGACTTGGAGATCACCAAGAAGCTGGGCTTCAATATGGCTCGCAAACACGTAAAGGTAGAACCCGACCGCTGGTACTATCATTGCGACAAGATGGGCATCATGGTGTGGCAGGATATGCCCTCCGGCGATAAATACATCGGCACCAAGGATCCGGACATCATCCGCACCAAAGCCTCCGCCGATCAGTATGAGTACGAGCTGAAAGAAGTCATCGACCAGTTCTACAACCATCCCTGTATCGTCATGTGGGTCCCCTTCAATGAAGGCTGGGGTCAGTTCGATACTCCGCGCATCGTCTCGCTGGTCAAGCAGTGGGATCCGACCCGTCTGGTGAACAATACCTCCGGCTGGGCAGACCGCAAAGTCGGCGATGTCATGGACATCCACGTTTATCCCGGTCCCGGCGCACCGGCTCTCGAAGCGAACCGCGCGGGCGTTCTGGGTGAATACGGCGGACTGGGTTATCCCATCCAGGGCCATCTCTGGAAAAAAGACGGCAACTGGGGCTATGTCTCCTATGCCAACGCCGATGAACTGGCCGAAAGCTATATTTCTCTGATCGACAAGATGCAGCCTCTGGCCGGACGCAACGGCCTCAGCGCCGCTGTCTATACTCAGACCACCGACGTAGAAATCGAAGTCAACGGCCTCATGACCTACGATCGTGAGATCATCAAGATGGATGTGGACACCATCGCTGCGGCCAACAAGAGAATGTATCAAAAGCCGCAGGCTCGTCAGCCTCATGGTGATGAACTGATCCCGCCGGCCACACCGCTGGTCACTCATGATCCTTACTTCAGCATCTGGTCACCTGCCGACAAACTGACCGACGCTCCGACAGCTCACTGGACCAGCGCCGCTCAGCCGATGAGCAGTCTGATCCGCGTGGACGGCACACCCTACCGTCTGATGGGTACTCTGCCGCGCAACGTGCAACCTCTGACTCAAAAGTCCCTCAATGTCTATCCGACCCGCACCATTTATGAATTTGAAGGTGCCGGCATCGAATTGAGTCTGACTTTCACCACTCCGGCTCTGCCTCAGTACCTGGACATTCTGTCCCGCCCGGTGACCTACCTGACCTGGAACATCAAGTCCACTGACGGCAAAGAACACCAAATAGACCTCTATTTCGACGCGGCTGCAGATATCGCGGTGAACACTCCTGACCAGGAAGTCGCTTGGGAAAGAGCGGACTTCAACGGCATGAGCATCCTCAAGATCGGCACGACCTCTCAGGAAGTCCTCGCCAAGAAGGGTGACTCCATCCGCATCGACTGGGGTTATTTCTACGCGGGAACGGATAATTCCTTCGCTCCCCTCAGCACTGTAGCAGAAGGCAAAGCCGCCCGTGCTCAATTCGTCAAGGAAGGCAAACTCCCCGCAATGGATCAGCAGACCCCGCGCGCGGCCAACAACAAACAGCCTGTCCTGGCCTTCGCGTTCAACTGCGGCACTGTCAAAGAAAAAGAGATAGTCATGGCTGTCGGCTATGATGATGATTACTCCATCCAGTACATGGAAAAAGATCTCCGTGCCTACTGGCGCAGGAACGGCGAGACTGCCAAAGACATGTTCATGCAGGCCAGAGATCAATACTACGATCTGGCCAAAGCCTGCAAAAAGTTCGATGAAGAGCTGATGAAAGACCTGACCGATGCCGGCGGTGTGAAATATGCCAAGCTCTGTGCTCTGGCCTATCGTCAATCCCTGGCCGCGTGCAAAGTCGTCGCCGATGACAACGGACAGCCTCTCATGTTCAGCAAAGAGAATCACAGCAACGGCTGTATCGGGACCGTGGACGTTTTCTATCCGCAGTCTCCGCAGCTGATCTTCATGAGTCCTTCTCTGATCAAAGCGACGGTGGTTCCTATCCTGGAATACGCCAGCTCTCCCCGCTGGAGATTCCGCTTTGCCCCGCATGATATCGGCACTTATCCACAGGCCAACGGACAAGTTTACGGCGCGGGCGAAAAGAGCGAAAGAGATCAGATGCCTGTCGAGGAAACAGCAAATATGATGCTGATCCTGGCCGCTATCACCGAAGCCGACGGCAACACCGACTTTGTGGCTCCCTACTGGCCGCTGATCGTTCGCTGGGCCGACTACCTCAGAGAAAAAGGTTTCGATCCTGAAAACCAGCTCTGCACCGATGATTTCGCGGGTCACTTGGCTCACAACATCAACCTTTCCGCCAAGGCGATCGTCGCACTGGGCGCTTTTGCCAAGATCAGCGAAGTCAAAGGTGAAAAGAACGCCGCCGAGCTCTACCGCAAGGTGGCTCAGGAATTTGCCGAGCGCTGGGTGCGTGAAGGTCTGGACGGCGACCACTACAAGCTGGCCTTTGACAAGAAAGGCACCTGGAGCATGAAATACAATCTGGTTTGGGACAAGATCCTCGGTTTAGGACTCTTCCCGGACAAAGTCGCCAGAATGGAAATGGATTTCTACAAGAAAGCCCAAAAGCCCTACGGTCTGCCTCTGGACAACCGCAGCGACTATACCAAGCTGGACTGGATCCTCTGGACAGCCTGTCTGACTCAAAACGATGCTGATTTCAAAGCATTGCTGGATCCCGTCTTCAGATACCTGAACGCGGCTCCGGAGCGTGCTCCCATGAGCGACTGGTACTGGACCACGACCGCCAAGAAACAAGGTTTCACCGCGCGTCCTGTGGTTGGTGGGGTCTTCATCAAGATGCTCTATAATAAAGATGTCTGGAAGAAATGGGCTGACCGCGACACACTCCATCCTGAGAACTGGGCTCCTATTCCCACTCGTCCGGAGTATATCCGCACGACCATCATCCCCACGGCCGAAACAACAGGTCTGGAATGGAAGTACACCACTGAAAAACCGGCAGACAACTGGTTTGCGGCGGACTTCGATGCCGGTTCCTGGAAGACCGGTAAAGCCGGTTTCGGGACTGAAGGAACTCCTGCGGCTGTCATTGGTACGGTTTGGAACACCAGCGACATCTGGATCCGCCGCGACTTCGATCTCCAGGACATTCCCGACAACCTGGCCATGCGTTTAGCTCATGACGAAAATGCTGAGATCTACATCAATGGAACGCTGGTCGCCACCTTCACAGGCTACACGACCTACATTGACCGCTACATCAAGAAAGACAAACTGAGCGCATTCAAACAAGGCAAGAACGTCATCGCGGTCCATTGCCACCAGACCACCGGAGGCCAGTACATTGATGTCGGCTTCCAAACACTGGAACTGGTCAAATAACAAAGGATAACACTCCTTAACAAAAGGCCCCAGCACACGTCGGGGCTTTTTTATTTGAACCACGAATGAACACAGATACACACAGATAATATATTGTTATTGAATAATTTATCTGTATCATCCATGGTTCTTTCCAAAGAATTGTATTGCACGAACTGTATAAAAACTGTACAAAAACACGTGTTGTTTTTTTGTTATTGTTCATGTAGTTAGCTTATGAGGGTAAGCCACAAAAAAATAATACAATTTCCTGTTTTAAGGGATGCTAATGGATATATTGAATTATGAAAAACAAATTATCAACATTATCAAGCCAACTCGTTTCAGCATGTGTGACCGCGTTTTTCCTGGTCGGTTCCGGTCTTTCCGCCGGGGAATGGGTCCCCGGTGAACTGCTTATCAAAACAAAACCGGGTGTCACCTCCGCGCAGCTGGATGGTCTGAACAAGACCCTGGGAGTGACTTCCGTGCGTTTGCTGAAGGCCGCCAATAACGACTGGCAGCTGATCCAATTCAGTCCTTTGGATGATGTGCAAAACAAAGCCAGGGAGTATGTCAAAAGCGGCAAAGTGCTCCATGCCGAGCCGAATCTGATTCTCCAGACCGAAACTACGATCGTCCCCCGTCTCCCGGATGACCCGTCTTTTGACACGGTGGAGACGTGTTATCAATTCAATATCACAGAAGCTAATTACGCGTGGAAAACCATCAGCGAAGCTCCTTCGGTCATCGTGGCCGTCATAGATACCGGCATCAACTACAAACACGAAGACCTGAAAGATAATATGTGGGTAAATTCCTCTCCCACTATCGGTGATATCCACGGCATCAACATTTACAATGGGACCTTCTATCCTGATCCCATGGATGACAACCAGCACGGCACACTCGTTGCCGGTGTCATCGGAGCCCGCGGAAACAATGGTCTGGGCACCGCCGGTGTCGCCTGGAACATTCAGCTCATGGCATGTAAAGTAACGGATTACATGGGACTCTCTAATACTGCCGACATCATCGAAGGGATCGCTTATGCTCGTGAACACGGAGCCAATATCATCAATATAAGCATGGGATCCGATTATGATGGTGACATATTGATCTATAAGGAAGAATTTGACCGCTGCAAAGAAAAAGGCATCCTCATTTTCTGCGCTGCCGGCAACAACTCCAGAGATACAGACATCGTGCCGCACTATCCCTCCGGCTTATGCGTTCAGTGCGATAATGTTATCTCGGTCGGAGGCAGTGACAGTCATGACGGAGTCTATCGTCTGTCCAATTACGGCAAAAAAACTGTACAATTATTCGCGCCGTGTGAGGATATCTATTCTACCAGCCTGGGCTATATTTATGACCCGAATAGCGAATTGCCCCTGAATAATTCCTTCTATGAAAAGCTGGCGGGAACATCCATGTCTTCCCCGTTCGTGGCAGGTGCCGCGGCCTTGTGTATGGCGGCGCATCCGGGCGAAAACTACCTGAAGATCAAAGAGCGCATCCTGCGGAATGTAGATCCCGTCCCCGAATTGAGTGAAAAATGTTCCACCGGCGGACGCATCAATGTGAACAATCTGGTCAATGATCCGCTGCCCCTGCGCATTGTTGAGCAACCTTACCCGGCCAAACACATCGAAGGCGACTCTGCGGTCTTTAGTGTGACCGCTGAAGGAAAGGATCTGACCTATCAATGGTACAGAAATAGCACAACGATCAGCGGTGCTGTAAACGATACCTATGTTATTGATGCCTCCATGACAGATGATGCCAATATCTACACCGTTTCCGTCAGCCAAAACGGAGAGACAGTTTTCAGCAATCCTGTACGAACTATTTTAACGGAAATCGTTCCCGGTTATAGTTTCACCATAGATTACCTGAAATACACCGTGCTGACAGCAGACTCCACCCGAAAGACAGCGACCGTTTCTGTCACTGATGACGGATGGACGGAGGAAAATCTGACTATCGACGCGTTTCAAAAAGGTGCTTATCAATTTACGGTGACGGAACTCAATGATTCCGCTTTTAAAAATAATGACCACCTGGTGAACGTGAACATCCGGGATGGAATGGACATCATCCGGGGATATGCGTTTGCCAACTGTGCAAACTTGGAAACCATCACACTTCCAAGCCATATCAGTATCCTGAGCTGGTACGTATTCAATAATTGTACCCGACTGAAAAGTATCACGATCCCAGAAGGTGTGACCGAAATTCCTGACTACACATTCGAGAGATGCGGACAACTGTCCCAAGTCAACCTTCCCGGCACTCTGCAAGGCGTTTGGACTGGGGCATTTGCTTCTTGCACCAATCTGACCGGGATCGTGCTGCCTGACAGCATGTCCTTTATCGGAAGAGGCGCGTTTACCAACTGCATCAGTCTGAAAACCATCACCATTCCGGACAGCATATCATGGCTTGATGATAACGCGTTCAGTGGATGCTCCAGTCTGGAAAGCTTCTGGATACCGGCTGCCCTGACTTTTTATGGATATGACATTTTCACGGGATGCACTTCTCTGCGCAGTATCGATGCCTCCCCAGATACCATCTACTTCAGCAGTGTGGACGGAGTCTTATACAATAAAGAAAAAACAGCCTTGTTAATATATCCGGCAGGAAAAGAAGCATTATCCTACATCGTTCCCGAAGGTGTCACTGGCATTGCAACAAGAGCATTTTCCAGCTGTCAGTACTTAGAAAGTGTCACTTTTCCTAAATCACTTTCTTACATGAGGTTATTCTCTATGGAAAAGTGTGAAAACTTGAAAGGGATATACTTCAAAGGCTACCCGCCCGAAACCGATCCCAGGTGTTTTGACGTTCCTCCGATCGTCGTCTATTATTTGGAAGGAAACTCCGGCTGGTACAATTCCTGGGAAGGATTCCCGACAAAAGTCTGGAAGATTATTTTACCCGTTTCCCTGGATGAACAGGGTCTGACCATCCGCTACAGTGGCGGTGTTCTGCAAAGCAGTCCCGACCTGAAAAACTGGCAAACCGTTCCGGGGTTAAAAGACTATTTCTATACCATTCCCCTCTCCAAAGAAGGCAGCGTATTCTATCGTACAAAGGGCAGATAAAAGAACGCGGCGACCTCGTTCCGTGTTAAAAAATGTGAGATGAGTGGGTTACAATATCTCTACATAAGATGTTGTTATTGAATAAATTATCTGTTCGCATCTGTGTTCATCCGTGGTTCTTTTAATACCATCGATGGTTCACAGAAAACTACTTCTTTTTTCTCTTGCGGGGCTTGGGATAAGGCTTGGCGATCTTGGCTTCGCGCAAGGCCACGCCACGCCGGAAGTGCAGAGGCGGTTTATATTTCTCCGGTTCTTCTTCCGGTTTGCCGCCTGACTTCAGTCGCTCCAGCTCGCGGATCTGATCACGAATCAGCGCGGCTTTCTCAAACAACAGTTCCCGCGCGGCCGCCACCATCTCATCCCGCAGCCCGGCGATCGTCTCGTCCAGATCCAGCTCCCCGGCCTCCTCCGCCAGGACAGAAGCGGACATTCTGGCAGATGGATGAAGCCCGGCAGCTGCCATCAACCCCTCTTCCACCGGACGGCTGACGCTCTTCGGCGTGATGCCGTGTTCCTTGTTGTAATCCATCTGGCGCTTGCGGCGGTACTCCGAAACAGCCAGAAACTTTTTGATGCTGTCGGTCATCACGTCACAATACAGGATCACCTGTCCCTTGACGTTTCGCGCGGCACGGCCCGCCGTCTGGATCAAACTGGTCGCGCTGCGGAGAAAACCTTCTTTGTCCGCGTCCAGGATCGCCACCAGAGAAACTTCGGGCACATCCAGTCCCTCTCGCAGAAGATTGATCCCCACCAGCACGTCAAAGTCGCCGCGGCGAAGCGCCCGCAGTATCTCCACACGTTCGATAGCGTCTATTTCGCTGTGCAGATACTGGACATTGATCCCGATATCGCGCAGATAATCGGTCAGCTTCTCCGCGGTACGCTTGGTCAGCGTCGTCACAAAAATACGCTCATGCTTTTCGGCACGCTTGCGGATCTCCTCGATCAAATCGTCTATCTGCCCCTTCAGGGGACGAATGAAAACTTCCGGATCCACCAGTCCCGTAGGCCGCACGATCTGCTCCACGACCTTGCCGTGGCTCCATTCCAACTCGCGGGGACTGGGTGTAGCGCTCAGATAAATAGTCTGCCCCTGCATGGCTTGGAATTCCTCGAAACGCAAAGGCCGGTTATCCAGCGCGCTGGGCAGCCGGAACCCGTAATCCACCAGCACCGTCTTGCGGGAGCGGTCTCCGGCCGACATTCCGCCGATCTGGGGAACGGTCACATGCGACTCATCAATGATAAGCAGATAATCTTTCGGGAAAAAATCGATCAGCGTACACGGCTTGGAACCGGGAGGCCGTCCCGTGATATGCCGGCTGTAATTCTCGATGCCGGAACAAAAACCCATTTCCAGCATCATTTCGATGTCATACTCCGTGCGCGACTTCAGACGCTGCGCCTCCAGCAGCTTTCCATGCTGCTCGAACCATTCCAGCCGCTCATTCAGCTCCGTCTTGATCGTTTTGACCGCGCGGATCAGATTCTCCTTGGAAGAAACGAATTGCTTGGCCGGAAAGATCGTCACCGATTCCAGCTCGCTGAAAGTCTCACCCGTCAGCGGATCACAGCGGCTGATCTTTTCGATCTCATCCCCGAAAAACTCGAACCGGAACGCGTCCTGCATCCATGCCGGGAAAAGCTCCACCACATCGCCGCGGACCCGGAAAGTGCCCCGGCCAAACTCGATGTCGTTGCGCGCGTACAACAGCTCCACCAGCCGTTCCAAAAACGCGTCCCTGTCCATGATCTGTCCGCGCCGGACCTGGATGAGCATTTCCTCATACTCCTCACGGCTGCCCAGACCATAGATGCAGGAGACACTCGCCACCACGATCACATCCTCCCGCGAAAAAAGACTGCTCATCGCGGCCAGTCTCATCCGCTCGATCTCATCATTGATGCTGGAATCCTTTTCGATGAAAGTATCTGTCTGGGGAATATACGCCTCCGGCTGATAAAAATCGAAATAGCTGATGAAATACTCCACCGCGTTATGCGGAAAAAAGCCCTTGAACTCCGAATACAGCTGAGCCGCCAGCGTTTTATTATGCGAAATGATCAGCGTGGGCTTATTGATTTGGGCGATGACATTGGCGATCGTAAAAGTCTTGCCCGAACCGGTCACACCCAGCAGCGTCTGATGGCGTTCCCCTGCTTTGACTCCCGCCACCAGTTTGGCAATCGCCTGAGGCTGATCTCCGGAGGGCGCGTAAGATGAAACCAGCTCAAACATAACTCGAAGAAAAGCGGAAAACGCTTACCGGAAAATGCTCTCTCCCCTAAAACTTCTGATAGGTGGATAAGATCATCTTCTCCGTATCATCCCAGCCCAGACAAGCGTCTGTAATGGAAACCCCGTACTTGAGCTGTGATTTGATATCTTTTCCATCCTTCTCGACCGGCAGCGGCTGAGAGCCTTCATTGATATTGCTCTCCACCATCGCGCCGACGATATCCTCATTGCCCTCCAAACGCTGATCAATGATGTCATTCCACACATTGACCTGCCGTTCAAAACGCTTGCAGGAATTGGCATGGCTGCAGTCTATCACCAGGGAAGTCGTCATCGCGGCTTTTTCCAGCAGCGCTATGGAATCCCGGATAGAATCTCTGTCATAATTGGGATGATCCCGGCCGCCGCGCAAAACCACATGCACATCCGGATTTCCCGTCGTGCGGATCACGCTTGTCACACCATACTCATCGATCCCGACAAAAGAATGAGACGCGTTGCAGGCCATCATGGCATCGATTGCCGTCTGTAAACGTCCGTCCGTGCCGTTCTTCAAACCGACCGGCATGGAAAGACCGCTGGCCAGCTCGCGATGCGTCTGGCTTTCGGATGTGCGCGCGCCGATCGCGGACCAGCACACCAGATCGTCAATATACTGCGGGATGATCGGATCCAGAAACTCCGTTGCCACCGGCAGCCCCATCTCAACGACTTTCAGCAGCAAACTCCGACCGATCTCCAGACCGGCTTCGATATCATTGGAGCCGTCCATGAAAGGATCATTGATCAATCCCTTCCACCCGATCGTGGTGCGCGGCTTCTCAAAATAAACCCTCATCACCAGATAGATCTTGTCCTCTACCTTCTTCCGCAGCTCGCTCAGGCGGTAGGCATAATCCAAAGCGGACCTGCCGTCATGAACAGAACACGGTCCTACGATCGCTAAAAAACGTTTATCCTTTTTGTGCAGGATATTAGAAATCTCTTTTCTCCACAGGGTAATATTCGCATAGGATTCCTCCGGCAGCGGAAACTGCGATTTCAACTCCGCCGGGGTAAGAAGTTTACAAATTTCTGCGACTCTTAAATTAACAAGATTATTCATATTTATCAATTTCATCCCCTTTTACTCGATTCCTAACAAACTCCGCACCTGCGGGATGACTTTTTCGGAAGACGTATAAAGGATCGCAGACCATCCGCGCGCAAGTGCTTCGTCTATATTCTCCTGTTTATCATCGATATAAATGATTTCATTCCCCTTCTTGCCGGTGGCTTCCTCCAGCTTGATATAAAACTCCTTTGACGGCTTGGCTACTTTCATCTTGTAACTCAAAAAATAACCGTCGAAATCATTATAAAATGGATAATGCTCCGAGATCCATTTCACCGCCGTGTCATTCGTGTTGGAAAATATATAAGTGCGGATACCCTTCTTTTTCAATTCACCATGGAACTGGATCATCTCATCTATCGGAGTAAAGATATCGCCAAAGA